>CAMWTG010000173.1 GCA_947177115.1 uncultured Clostridia bacterium | reverse complement strand
CCTCCGCCGCGCGGCGGAGGCCATCGTGATCCTGGTATGGACTGACCAGCAAGGTGGTGGAAAAATGGGAGAAGCCATGCCCGGCGGCATACCGGGCGGTCTCTTCCAGACGGCAGGCGTAGCAGTGGGCACAGCGGCGGTCGATATCCCCTGCCACCGCCCGGACAAAATCTCTGAGGCCATAGCCGTCCCGCACCGCCAGCTCCAGGCCAATGGCGGCGGCGTAACCGATGAGGGTATCCCGGCGGGCCCTGTACTCCTGGTAGGGGTGGATGTTGGGATTATACCAGAAGCCAACGGGTTCGATCCCCTCGCTCCGCAGGGAATCGATGCAAAAGACGCTGCACGGCGCGCAGCAGATATGAAGCAGAAGACGTTCCATAGCAAAACCTCAAAACCCATGCCGGATGGGGATTTATGGAGATAGCGGACAGAGGGACCGGCGTCCCGTCCTACCGTCTCCGTCCGCGGTATCCGCCGTTGCCGCTTCCGCGGCCATGCCGCGCGGCCTGCCGGCGGTTATAGTTCCTGCGGCGGGCCCGGACAACGGCCCGGAGGATCAGGAGCAGCGTCAGGAGAGCAGCCGCCCCGCCCAGGATGAGCCAGGGGGTGGGCTTATGAAGGAAGTCCACCAGGTCCCGGCGGAAGACCAGAAGGCGGGAGACGGAAACGTCCTCATCCGCCAGCAGATCCACCTCGGCGTAAACGGTATCGCCGGACCGGAGCGTGATCCGGCCCATGACCTGCCCCTTGGAGACGGGGGCCTCCACGCTCTCAGCGGTATAAGTAATGATCCGGTCGATGTCAGCAACGGGGTCCATATCCACGGGCAGAAGGCGCTCGATCTCCTGGGCGGGGTGGACCTTCACCGTGTTCTGCTGCTGGGACAGCTCCACACCGACCTCTCCCACCAACTCGTCTCCGGCCAGGAGAATCTTGCGCTCGAAGCCGTTGAAGCCCAAATCGAAGAGCTTCGCCGTCCCGGTGAAGCTTTTGGTGAGGGTCAGATCGTCTATCTTGACCTGCTCCGCGCCCAATACCACGCTTACCAGGCTGCGGTCCTCCCGGGTGGCGGAGGCGGCCAGGCAGTAGCCGGCGGCACTGGTGGAGCCGGTCTTGATGCCGTTGGCCCCCCGGTAAAGGTAGTAGCTGGTCCGGTAGCTGGAAATGAGGTAATTGGTGTTGTACAGCTGCCGGGCCTCGGCAAGATTGGTGGCGGGGACCTCGTGATAAGTGGTGTTCACAATGGAGTGAAAGTCGGGATAGGCCCGGGCGGCCTTGATGATCAGCCAGAGATCCCAGGCGGTGGTGTAGTGGTCCGCGTCCGGCAGGCCGTTGGTGTTGCTGAAGTGGGAGCCCTCGCAGCCCAGCTCACCGGCTTTCCGGTTCATCCGGTCCACAAAGGCCTCAATGGACCCATCCACGGCCTCCGCCAGCATGTTGCAGCCCTCATTGGCGGAGGAGAGCATGATGCAGTAAAGCAGCTCCTCCACCGCCAGCTCCTCACCGGGCTTGATGCCCACGTTGCTGCCATCGGGGGGGACGGCGGAGATGGCAGTCTCGGAGGCGGTGAGGATGGTGTCCATGGACAGCTTGCCCTGATCAATGGCCTCCAGCACCAGCAGGCAGGTCAGGATCTTCGTTACGCTGGCGGGGTAGAGGCTTTCGTAGGCATTCTGCTCATAAAGGACCTCCTCGGTGTCCGGGTCGATGAGGAGGGCGGCCTTGGCCTCGATATAGAAGGAGGCCTCCTCCTCCGGCGCGGGATCCGGCTCCTGGCCGCCTTCGGCGGCCATTGCGGGAGCCGCCAGGGACAGGAGGATGAGCAGGCTGAAAAAAAGAGCGTAAATGCGGCGAATTTTCATATCATTTTCTCCAAGAATATGGTATACTGTTTGGCAGTGTATGATGTTCAGCCGTTCCTCCAGGGAGATCCGGCGGATTTGTCCCTATCAGTATAGCAAATAACGGCTGGAAGTTCAATAAGAAAAAAGTGTCCGGAGACCGGATAAAACAACGGCCGGACAGAGGAACAGAGCAGGGAGGAGCCCTCATGAAAATATTGGTTGTAGACGATGAGCGGCTGCTGGTCAAGGGCATCAAGTTCAACTTGGAGAACGAGGGATACCAGGTGGAATGCGCCTACGATGGGGCGGCGGCGGTGGAGCTGGCCCGGACGGGGGGCTTCGATCTGATCATTCTGGATCTGATGATGCCGGAGATCGATGGCCTGGAGGCGTGTATGCGCATCCGGGAGTTTTCCAACGTGCCCATCATCATGCTGACCGCCCGCAGCGAGGACACGGACAAGATCATCGGCTTTGAGTGCGGGGCGGACGACTATATCACCAAGCCCTTCAACATCCTGGAGCTGAAGGCCCGGATCCGGGCCATGCTCCGCCGGGCCTCCGGCGGCAAGCAGGGCCAATCCGCCAGCCTCATCACCGCGGGGGACCTGACGCTGGACACCGAGCAGCGGGTAGCCGTCCGGGACGGGGAGACGGTGGAGCTGACCGCCAAGGAGTACGACCTCATCGAGCTGCTGATGAAGAATCCCCGGCGGGTGTACAGCCGGGAAAACCTGATGAACGTGGTGTGGGGCTACAGCTATGCCGGAGACTACCGGACGGTGGACGTCCACATCCGGCGTCTGCGGGAGAAGCTGGAACGCCAGCCGGCGGAACCGGAATATATCCTGACAAAGTGGGGAGTTGGCTACTATTTTAAAGGGTAGGATCTCTTTGCAGCTGAAGATCAGCGCCAGCTATCTGACCATGCTCCTGGCGGTCATGGTGCTGATGAACACGTATCCGCTGCTGGTCAGCCAGGACCTGGTATTTCAGGCCAAGCGCAGCACCCTCCTCAGCGGCGCGGCGGCGCTGAACACCGCTCTGTCGGGCCTGGACGAGCTGACGGAGGAAAATGTGGGGCAGGCCCTGGCGGGAGTGGACGTGGCGGGCATTTCCCGGTCTATCGTGACGGACGCCTGCGGGCGGGTGCTTTACGACACCCGCGAGGTGGGCAGCGCCGCGGGCCGGTATGTCTTCTACAACGACCTGGTGGAGGCGCTGCAGGGAAATTCCTACATGTACAGCGTATACAAGGAAGGGGCCTTTCACTCCTCCGCCGCCCAGCCGGTACTGTACCGCAACCAGATCATCGGCGGCATCTATGTCTATGAGTACGACACCCAGCAGGCCTCCCTGCTGGAAAATCTCAGCAGCACCCTGCTGAGCATCTCCATCGGCATCGCGGCCCTGGTGGTCATGCTGAGCATGATCTTCTCCCGGCAGCTGACCCGCCGGCTGGCCAGCCTGCAAAACGCCATCCGGGGAGTCCGGGAGGGGGCCTATAACCGGCGGGCCATCCTCTCCGGCCACGATGAATTCACCCAGATCGCCGGGGAGTTCAACGACCTGGTGGACCGCCTGCAGGAGACGGAGAGCGCCCGGCGGCAGTTTGTCTCCGATGCCTCTCACGAATTGAAGACGCCGCTGGCGGCCATCCGCCTGCTGACAGACTCTATTCTACAGAACGAGAACATGGACAACGCCACCGCCCGGGAGTTCGTCAGCGACATCGGCCAGGAGGCGGAGCGGCTCAGCCGCATCACCGAGGACCTGCTGCGCCTGACCAGGCTGGACAGCGGGGTGGCCGAGGCGGCGGAGCGGACAGAGATCGCCCCGGTGACCGGGCGGGTGGTGCGGATGCTCCGGCCCGTGGCAGAGGAGAAGGGCGTGGAGATCCTGGTGGTCAGCATCACCGGCGCGGCGGCGGTGGCCACGGAGGGGGAGCTGCACCAGATCATCTACAACCTGGCGGAAAACGCCATCAAGTACAACCGCCCCGGCGGCTACGTCCGCATCAAGGCGGAGCCCAAAGGGGAGACGGCGGTCATCACGGTGGAGGACAATGGCATCGGCATCCCCGATGGAGAGCTGTCCAACGTATTCAAGCGGTTCTACCGGGTGGACAAGGCCCGCTCCCGGGCCGCCGGCGGCACCGGACTGGGGCTGAGCATCGTCAGCGACACCGTCAGCCGCCGGGGCGGCGCCATCCAGGCGGAGGGCGTGCCGGGAGGGGGGACCCGATTTATCGTGACGCTGCCCGGTGTGGAAAGGAGCGGTGAGGAAGAGCCATGAACAAGAAGACCGCCTGTGCCCTTCTGGCCCTGCTGCTGCTGGCGGCCTGCGCCGCCCCCAGCCAGCCGGAGGACGGCGAGGATGGCGCGCTGATCTACTACCTGGCCCCCGAGGAGGAAGCCAGGGGCGGGGACCGCATCCAGGCGGTCCGGGAACCGCTGGCGCTGCCGGAGGGCGCGGACGACCAGGAGATCGCCCGGGCGGTGGTGGAGCGGCTGCTGGCGGGGCCCTCCGGGGGCGAACTGACCAGCCCCCTGCCGGAGGGAACGGAGCTGCTGAGCCTGGAGCTCCAGGACCGGACGGCCCATGTGGATCTCAGCGATGAGCTGCGGGAGCTGTCCGGCGTGGCGCTGACGCTGGCGGACTACTGCCTGACGCTGTCGCTGACGGCCCTGGAGAGCGTGCGGGCGGTGCGGATCACCGTCCACGGCCGGGCCGTGGGCCATCAGCCCAAGCAGGTGTTTTATGAGCGGGACGTACTGCTCAGCGATATGGACGATGTACTGCAGACGGTGGAGGTGGGGCTGTATTTCCTGGACGCCAACGGCGCGCTGGCGGAGGAGCGGCGGACGCTCTCCCTCTACGAGGGCCAGACCCTGGCGGAGACCCTGGTAGCGGCCCTGCTGGAGGGGCCGGAGGACCGGGAGCTGCGCCGGGCCATCCCCGAGGGGTTCGCGGTCAATTATGTCCGGGTGGAAAACGGCATCTGCACTGTGAGCCTCCCGGCAGCGGCCCTGGAGAGCCTGCCGGAGGACGAGGAGAGCCAGCGGATGATCCTGTGGTCCCTGGCGGAGTCCCTGTATTCCATCGATGCCGTGGAGGAAATCCGCCTGCTGGCGGACGGCGAGGAGATGAAGCTCTTCGGCCAGGTCCCGGTGGAGCAGGCGGCGGTGCGGCCCCAGGGATGAGGGGGCGGAGCGTCTTCCCGGGGGAGCGGCCTCCCGCTGCGCAACGATCCCCCTTTTCTGTAGGATGAAAGACATCACACGGAAAAGGGGGATCGTTATGTCAATTTGCAAAACAACGCTGGAGCGGTTTTCCGACTGCCTCCGGGCCGAGGACCGCAGCAAGGGCACCATCGACAAATACCGCCGGGACGCGGAGCGCTTCGCCGCGTGGCTGGGGGAGCGGGCGGTGAGCCGGGAGCTGGCCTCCGCATGGCGCGATGCGCTTCTGGAACAGGGCTGCGCGCCCGCCACCGTCAACTCCATGGTCTCCGCCGTCAACCGGCTGCTGAAATTTCTGGGCCGGGAGGACTGCCTGATCCGCTTTCTGCGGGTGCAGCGGCGGGCCTTCCGGGAGCAGGGGCGGGAGCTGACCAGAGAGGAGTACCGCCGCCTGCTGGAGACCGCCCGGGACCGGGGCCGGCAGCGGCTGGCGCTGCTGATGGAAACCATCTGCGCCACCGGTATCCGGGTCAGCGAGGTGCGTTTTATCACGGTGGAGGCCGCCCGGCGGGGCAGGGCGGAGATCAGCCTGAAGGGCAAGATCCGCACCATCCTCCTGCCGGCCAAGCTGTGCAGGAAACTGCTGAAATACGCCGGCGCGGAAAAAGCCGCCTCCGGCGAAATATTCCGTACCAAAAGCGGGAAATCCATCTCCCGCCGCCAGATCTGGCGGGAGATGAAGGATCTGTGCGCCCTGGCCGGGGTGGAGGCTTCAAAAGTCTTCCCCCACAACCTGCGCCACCTGTTCGCCACGGTGTTCTACCGGGCCTGCCGGGATATCGTGAAGCTGGCCGATGTGCTGGGGCACAGCTCCATCAACACCACCCGGCTCTATCTCCTCACCACCGGCGCGGAGCACGCAAGGCATCTGGAGCGGCTGGGGCTGGTCACATAGCCTGTTCGGTAAAATAGACAAAATTTCTCTTTTGCCGCAGGCAGTGCGGCGGCAGCGCCCAATGGCAC
>CAMWTG010000172.1 GCA_947177115.1 uncultured Clostridia bacterium | reverse complement strand
AAGACGTCCTTACCAGCCCCCGCCGCCAAGACCGAACAATAACTCCGGCTGGTACAGCTGGCCCGTCATTATTATCCTCTTCTCCCTGGGAATCTGGCCGCTGGCGCTGGTACTGCTGTTTCTGAACCTCTTTGGCGATGGGAAAAAGCGCGCCGCCCCCCAGAGCCGGCAGGCCCCTTACGGGACCCAGAGCAGAAGCGCCGTGGGACAGGATATTGATGCCCAGGCCCGCAGCGCTGTGGAGCGGGCCATGCGCAAGGCGGAATCGCAGGTAAACAGGGCGGAGCAGCAGGTAGGCCGCGCTTTTGACCAAGCCGGGGAATCCGTGGACCAAGCCGTGGAGCGGGCCATGGCCCAGATGGAGCGCACCATCGAGCGCACCGCCCGCCAGGTGGAACAGACCAAAAAGTCCGCCAGCCGCGCCGCGCCTCCCCCGCCGCCGAAAGTCAAGGCCGCCAAGCCCGCCAAGGAGAAAAAACAGAAGGCCAAGCCCGCCGGGGTGTTGCTGCGGCTGTTGGGGATCAGCTGTCTGGCGATTGGCGGCATTGTAGGGCTGATCTCCACAACGGAACTGATGCAGACCGGCTTGCTGGATTTTGAAGCCCTCGGCATCAGTACGGGGTTCCTGTTCTCCGGCGGGATCATGTTCTTCCGGGGCCACTACCTCAATAAGATGTCCCGCCGCAGCCAGCGGTACATCCTGGCCATCGGCAATACGGACGCCATGCCTCTTGATGAGATCGCCAAGCGGGTCAACCGCAAGCCCCACCAGGCCGCCAAGGAGCTGCAGAAGCTTATCGACAAGGGCTACCTGGGGGAGGATGCCTACATCGACCATGAGAGGGGCTATTTCCTCCGGTTTGGGGCCACCCTGGAGGAGGAAAAGGAGGAGGATCCCTTCGAGCTCGCTCCCGAGCCCACCCCCAAGGAGGCCCAGGAGGGATACTCCGGCATCCTGCGGAATATCCGCCATGCCAATGACCGCATCGCCGACCCGGAGCTGAGCCGGAAGATCGACCGGCTGGAGCAGGTCAGCGCCCTGATCTTCAAGGAGGTGGAGGAGCACCCGGAAAAGCGCAATTCCATCCACACCTTCTTTGACTACTACCTCCCCACCACGCAGAAACTGCTGGACACCTACGCCGATTTTGAGGAGACCGGTGTGGAGGGCGAGAATCTGCGGGAAGCCAAAGAGCGCATCGAGCAGACCATGGATCTGATCGTGGCCGGATTTGAGCACCAGCTGGACCAGCTCTATTCCTCTGATGCCATGGACGTGGCCAGCGATATCAAGGTCATGGAGGCCATGCTGAAACGGGACACCGCCTCCGTGGCAAAGGACTTTGGATATCCGGGGTCTCCCAAGACCCGGCCGGAAAAGGGCGGAAAACCATCTGACAAGCCCGATGACGGGCAGATGCTGACAATGCAATAAAGAGCGGCGCCCCGGCGGAAAGGCCGGGGCGCTGTCTATTTCCGCTTTTTCTTTGGCGCCTCATCCGGATGGGGTGCAAGCGCGTAGTCACCGAAGTGCCGGTGGAGCCAAGCGGCGCAGTGGGTCACCCACATGGAGCAGGGAGCGGAAACCGCCCAGTCCTGTCCCGGAGCAAATACCGTATGATCTGCCAGGGACTGGCCGTGGCTGCCGTGGGGATAGATATGCAGCTCCGACTCCACGCCCCGGGCCCGCAGGGCCTTATCCAGCAGCAGGGAGTTTTCTACCGGGACGCAGGTGTCGTCCACAGTATGCCAGATAAAGAAGGGAGGTGCCTGCCGGGTGACCCGCCTTTCCAGGGAAACCAGCTCCAGCAGCTCCTCATACCGTTCCCCCAGCAGGTTTTCCATGGAGCCCCGGTGGGCGGCGGGGCCGCTGGTGACCACCGGATAGCACAGCACCGCCCCGTCAGGACGGAACACCGCCGGACGGCGGCGGAGTGGGCGATAGATCTCCTGTTTGTTCCACATAAGCCCCGCGCTGCCCGCCAGGTGCCCCCCAGCGGAGAAGC
Source organism: uncultured Clostridia bacterium (assembly GCA_947177115.1). GTDB lineage: Bacteria > Bacillota > Clostridia > Oscillospirales > Oscillospiraceae > Pelethomonas. Next base: position 4,054 of record CAMWTG010000172.1, on the reverse strand, counting down.
CCATGACCACCACAGCGTGGGGATCAATGTGGTAGCGCTGCCAATGGTCCCGGACATAAGCAACTGCGGAGAGCAGCTGCCGCTGGGGCACAGGCCATCGGGCCCGGGGGGCCACATGGTATTTCAGCAGGAAGGCTGCGCAGCCCAGACCCGCGAAGCGGAGCGCCACCGGCTCTCCCTCCCGGTCGGTAAGAAAATGATAGCCGCCGCCAGGGCAGATGATGAGGGCGGGCCGCAGACGGTTAGCGCCCAGCTCGGGAAAGTTGTCCGGCGCGTAGGTGATCAGCTCTGCGGCCCCGTCTGCGCCGGGGACTGTCAGAGATATGGTTTCGTGGATCATGGACCGCCTCCTTTTCCGCTCGCGCCCTATGCCAGCCCATCGGCGGACAGGGCTTTTCGCCAGCCGCCCCGGCGGTAGGCCACGGCGGAAACCACCGCGCCCAGCACCCAGGGCACCAGCAGGGAGATGAACAGGGCCTCGGGCCGGCCGTTGGGCCATTCCTCGCACCGGGTCAGCCACGCCAGGGTATAGGCCAGGGGCACCCGCAGGCAGATGGTGGTGAACAGGGAGATCCACATGGGGGTCACCGTATCTCCGGCGCCCCGCATGACGCCGCCCAGCACCTGGCTGATGGCAATGGCAATATATCCGGGCGCCAGGATCCGCATCATCCGCACCGCCAGGTCGATCAGCGCCCCGGTGTCGGTGAACAGAGCAAACAGATGGTGGCCGAACAGCAGCAGGCAGGCCGTAATGGCGCAGGCAAAGCCCACCGCCATGATGCTGCCCTGCTTGAGCCCCTCGTTTACCCGGTCGATCTTTCTGGCGCCCACGTTCTGCCCCGCATAGACGCTCATGGCCTGCCCGAAAGACATGTTGGGCATCATGGCGAAGCCATCCACCCGCATGATGATCACATTGCAGGCAATGACCGACTCCCCCAGGCTGTTGGTAAGAGACTGGACCACCAGCATCGCCACGGACATGATAGCCTGGGTGATGCCGGAGGGAATGCCGATGCGGACGATCCGCAGGGCGCTGTCCCGCCGCAGCCGGAGGCTGGAGAAGGTGAGCTCAAAAATGTCCCCCATCCGCAGCAGCTTGAACAGGCACATCACCGCCGAGATGCCCTGGGCCAGCACCGTAGCCAGAGCCACCCCGGCCACCTTCATGTCGAACCCCGCCACAAACCAGACGTCCAGGCCGATGTTCAGCACCGTGGACAGTAGCAGAAAGGCCAGGGCGGACACGGAATCCCCCAGTCCCCGCAGAATGCCGGAGAGGATATTATAAAAGGCACACCCTGCCACGCCCCAGAAGATGATGTGCAGGTAGTCGCCGCTCCAGTTGATGATGGATGCCGGCGTGTCCAGCAGGCGCAGCATCGGCGTGGTCACCGCCACCCCGGCCGCCATGGTCACGGCGGAGGCAATGGCGGCCAGCGTGATACAGTTGCCGATGGATTCGGACAGCTTCTCGCGGTTTCCCGCACCGTAATTCTGGGAGATGACGATGCCGGCTCCGGTGGAAATGCCCACGAACAGGGCTAGCAGCAGGTTCAGGATAGGGGCCGCGCTGCCCACCGCCGCCAGGGCGTTGTCCCCCACATAGTGGCCCACCACAATGGAATCCGCCGTGTTGTACAGCTGCTGGGCCAGATTGCCGATGAGCATGGGCACGGCAAACTCCGCGATCCGCTGCCAGGGCGGCCCCACGGTCATGTCGTGGGCGCTGAATAATTCCTTGATCTTCACCCAATGGCTCCTTTCCTTATGTAGAAAAATACAGTAAAAACATCATAACACACAGATATGGAAAACACAACAGCCGGTTAAACCGGCTTCTCCAAGAAAATGGACGGCTGTACGGGGGATCGCTCACCGGATCACATCATAGATATACCGGGTGATCTCTCCACAGACGGCGTAAATGTTCTGTTCATCCTTGTCCCCGGCGGCGCCGGTGGAGAGGACCACTACGGCGTCCCTGGCCTCGGGATCGTAGGTCAGCAGATTGTAGACGCCGTAGCCGCTGCCGGTGTGGTAGTAGAGCCTGTCCCGGCCATAGAGGCCGTCCCGGAAACGCAGGGGCAGGGCCTGCTGGCTGCCATCGGAGATCCGGATGCCGCTGTCGCTTTCCAGCAGGGATACGGATTCCTCGCTGAGAAGCTGCAATCCCTCATAGCGGCCATCGTTTACCAGCACCGCCGCCATCCGGGCCAGCTCCGGCGCGCTGATGGTCATGCCGCCGGAATAGTTGTCCCCGCTGGCTCCCAGGGAGGAGGGGCGGACATTTTTCAGCAGGGTCTTGTAGGCGGTGAACACCTTTCCGCCCTCATAGAGAGTAGCCAGCCGGTCCGTCTTTTGGACGGAGCCGCTCTCAAAGGCGGCATCAATGCCCATGACAGACCAGAGGCGGTCATCCAGGATCTCGTCCAGATATTTGCCGGAGGCCAGCTCCAGGGTCTGGCCCAGAACGCCGAAGGCGTAATTATTGTACCCCCAGGCCTGACCGGAGCCGGGCTTGGCCTTCATATAGCTGTCCCCGGACTGAAGGCGGACGCGCACCGCGTCATAGCTCCGGGAAGTGTCCCAGCCGAATACCCGCAGGGAGGAGGTATGGGAGAGCAGGGTACGGATCGAAACAGGATCGTCCGGATACGAGGGATTCCGGGCAGCAACACCCCAATAGCTCCCAATGCTCTCGTCCAGACTGACAATGCCCTCCTCCCGCAATATCATGGCGGCTATGCCCACGGCCACCTTGGTAATGGAGGCCGACCGGATCTTATGCTCCGGCGTCATGGGCACGGAATCCTTTACCGCCCAGCCGCAGGCGAAGGCGTCCGTGACTTCCCCATCCTCCACCACGGCTACCTGCAGGCCCATGGCCCCGTATTTTGCCGCCACGGCCTCCACTTTCTTTTGGATATCCTCATGGCGGGCCCGGCTGGCGCTCTCCACCCGGGGCGTTTCCAGTTTCTCCGTCAAAGAGAGGGCCAAGGGTTCCCCGCTCTCATAGGCAACGAGGGCCACCAGCGCCTGGGCCAGCTGCCCACGGGAGACGGGCAGGTCGGGATAAATAGTATCCGAAACCATGCCGGCAAACAGGCGGTTTTCCAGCGCCCAGGCCATGGGGCGGCGGGCATACTCCAGCACCTGGTCCTCATCCCGGTAGGATGCCAGGGATGCCTCCGCCTCTTCCTCCGGGGCGGCAAAGCGATGAAGAAACACAGCCAGCTGTCCCCGGGAGACCGGCGATTGGGGGGAAAAGATTCCCTCCTCCGTCCCGGCGGCAATGTCCGTTTCCACCGCCCAGGACACTGCGTTGGCCCAGGGATCCCCGGCGGATACATCGGAGAACTGGCCGCGATAGGCCGTTTCCTCCTGTCCGCTGATCTGCCAAAGGGCGGACACCAGCTCCGCGCGGGAGGCAAAGGCCTCCGGGGCAAACCGATCCTCTTCTGCGGCATCCATGAAGCCGCAATAGGCAGCGTAACTGATATAGTCCGCCTGTCCGGAGGCAGCGGGTACATCTGAAAAAGCGGCCTTCCGTATTTGCTCCAGGGTAAATACGGGAGCGGCCGCCTCCTCCGGCGTATCCGCAGCTTCGGGCTCCGCCTCCCCGGCGTCTCCCGCCGCATAGCTGGAGATCTGTTCCGCTATGGGGGCTTCTGCCGTCAGAGCGGGAGGCTCCTGGGCCGGGCTAATGAATGCCGCAGCTGCCAGGACCAGGGCCAGGCCGCAGGCAGCGATCGGGATTACGATGCGTTTCTTCATGGTACTCTCCCTTGCCTTTATGGTGATCTTGAAAAAACCGCAGATCTTTACATTTTTCTCCAGTATAATCGCAGCGGACGGAAATAGCAATATCCGAACGGCAATCTCTTCCAAAAATATAGTCAAAGCGGTTGAAAAAGAATACGCCGGAGGCCCACCGGCGTGCTTTGTTGACAATGAAGTCTTCAGCCGAAGCTGCTTTTGCGGATCCCTGCAGCGGCTATAGTCGACACACTTGAGAATCGGTAAAAAGGAGGCGGAGGAAAATGCGGTG
>CAMWTG010000171.1 GCA_947177115.1 uncultured Clostridia bacterium | reverse complement strand
GGGCACCGCCAGCACACGGGTATAGACCGCGTTGACCACATGCCTCCTGAAGCCGTCCCAGAACTCCCGCAGCTTGCCGCCTCAGTGTACCTCCTCCACCTCATCGGGGCGGGGGATCAGCCAGGCGTCCCCCTGGTCCTTCCAGTTGTCGGGCAGCTCCAGCTGCTGGCCGTCCACGATCTTCTGCTTGAAGATACCCAGCTCGTAGCAGATGGAGTAGCCGTAGGCGGGGATCTCCAAGGTGGACAGGCTGTCCAGATAGCAGGCCGCCAGACGGCCCAGGCCGCCGTTGCCCAGGCCCGCGTCCGGCTCCATGTCGAAGATGTGGGCGGGCTTGAAGCCCAGCTCCTCGATGGCCGCCCGCATGGGCTCGATGACGCCCAGATTGTAGGCGTTCTTCATCAGGCTCCGGCCCATGAGGAACTCCAGGGACATATAGTGGACCTGCCGCAGCTGCTTCTTGCGGACCTTTGCACGGGTCTCCACGGCGTGGGCGCTCATCCGGTCCCGGAGGACCATGGCGCAAGCCTTCATCATATTCGCTTCGGTGGCCTCCTCCTCGGTGCAGCCGAAGTTGACGCGCAGCTTGTCGACAATGGCCTGCTTCATGGAGTCCTTAGTCATTTTTTCCATATGGTTTGCTTCCTCTTTTCTGTTGATTGAACGGTCAAAACGAGCGGGGCGATCTATGAGACAGCCCCGCCCGGTGGAAATCGCGGCCCGGTTATGAGCAGATCTTCCGATAGATCTGATTGTACGCCTCGGCGCTGCGGCTCCAGCTGAAGTCCTCGATCATGCCGGCCTTGCGCAGGTTGGCGAACTCGGCGGGCTTGTCGTAGTACAGCTCCACCGCCTGGCGGATCACATAGAGCATATCGCCGCTGTTGTAGTCGGCAAAAGTGAAGCCGTTGCCCGCGCCGCACCACGCCTCGTAGGGGTGGACAGTGTCCTTCAGCCCACCGGTCTCCCGGACGATGGGCACCGTACCGTAGCGCATGGCGATCATCTGGGCCAGGCCGCATGGCTCGCTCTTGGAGGGCATCAGCAGCAGGTCCGCGCCGGCGTAGATGGCATTGGCCAGGTCCTCGTTGTAGCCCCGGTAGAGGCCCATCCGGCCGTTGTACTGGCCCCGCTTCTGCTCAAAGAACTGCTCGTAATTCCAGTCGCCGCTGCCCAGCACCACGAACTGGCAGTTAAGGTCCATGATCTGGTCGAAGACCTTGCAGATCAGATCCAGGCCCTTGTGGCTGACCAGGCGGCTGACAATGCCGATGATGGGCACCTCCGGCTTCACCTCCAGGCTCATCCGCTCCTGAAGATAGGCCTTGTTCTTGGCCTTCCCGGCCATGTTCTTCACGCTGAACTTATTCTGGATGCCCGTGCCCTTGGACGGGTCGTAGCGGACCATGTCGATGCCGTTGAGGACGCCGTGGACCTTCCCGGCATTGCGCTGCATGACGCTCTCCATACCGTGGGCAAAGAAGGCGTAGCGCAGCTCCTGGGCGTAGGTGGGGCTGACGGCGGTGATGGCATCGCAGGTCATGAGGGCCCCCTTGAGCAGGTTCACGTCCCCGTCCATGGCGATGGTGCCATCGGCAAACCAGCCGGGGGCCAGACCGAACAGGTCCTCCAGGGTCTCCTTGCCGTAACGGCCCTGGTACTCGATGTTATGGATGGTGAACACAGTCTTGATGCCACGGATCTCCGGCCAGCGGACGCACTCATCCTTCAGGTAGATGGGCACCAGGGCGGTCTGCCAGTCGTTGCAGTGGATCACCTCCGGCATAAACTGGAGGGCGGGCATCAGGGAGATGATGGCCCGGGAGAAGAAGCCGTAGCGCTCGCCATCGTCATAGTGGCCGTAGAGCGCGTCCCGCTTGAAGTAATACTCGTTGTCCACGAAATACCAGATCACGCCGTCCCTTTCCAGACGGAACAGGCCGCAGTACACCCGGCGCCAGCCAAGGGGCACTTCGATATGGCAGATAAACTCCAGCTGGTCTCTCCATTTATCCGACACCCGCTGGTACAGGGGCAGAATCACCTCCACCTCGTTGCCGGCCTGGGCCAGGGCCTGGGGCAGGCTTCCGGCTACATCGGCCAGACCGCCGGTCTTGCAGAAAGGGACCGCCTCGGAAGTGGCGAACAGGATCTTCATAGAAAAAACCTCCTTTAGAGATAAGGAAGGGTGGAAATAACAACGCTTCCTTGAAAGCAGTATACCTTGTCGGGGCCGAAAAGTAAAGGTTTTCAGTCCCTTTACGCCGCTGCGCGGGGAAAAATCGTCATATCAGATAAAGGAGGAGGAAGAATATCCCTCCCCCTTTATGATCTTTTAAACCTTGCTGCCCTTGGCAATGGTCATGGGATAATGCGCATGGCCCATAAGGGTCCGGGATTCCATGACCACCACGTTCTTGTCGGCAATGACGTGGTGGACCACCGCGTCCCGGCTGATGATGGTGTCCTGCATGAGGATGCAGTCCTTCACCTCCGCCCCCTTGGCCACTCTGACGCCCCGGAACAGGATGGAGTTCTCCACCGTACCCTCAATGGTGCAGCCATCGGCCACCAGGCAGTTGCAGCACACGCCGGCGGGATCCACATAGGTGGAGGCATCATTGCGCTCCTTGGTATGGATGGGCCGCCCGGCGGGGAACACCTCCCGGCGGATGGCGGGATCCAGCAGCTCCAAAGAGCGGTCATAGTACTCCTTCACCGAGCGGATCTGGGCGGCATAGCCATCCCAGACGTAGCTCTGGATGTGCAGCTGCTGCGCCCTGGCCTGGAGCACCGCGCCCCGGAAACTGACCTGATCGTGGCTCATGCACTCGTCCACCAGCTGCAGCAGCAGCTCCTTGGACAGAATGTAGATCTCCAGAGAGCGGTGGCAGCCGGTGCGGTCCCGGAGGGGGAACAGCGTTTCCTTCACCCGTCCGGCCTCGTCCAGACGGAAGAAGGTCACATCCGCATCGGATTCCACGCTGCTGGTGCATACGGCGGTGATATCCGCGCCGGAGGCGATATGGGCCTGATACACATCCTGAATGGGGATGTTGATGATCAGATCGCTGTCCGCCAGCACCACATGCTTCTGACGGATGCCCTCCAGATAGGAGCGGACCCCCGCCAGAGCCTCCATCTTGCCCCGGTATTCAGTGATGCCGCCGAAAGGCTGGTCATCGGCAAAGGCCGGCAGCAGGCGCAGTCCGCCATGCTTGCGGCTGAGATCCCAGTCCTTGCCGGAACCCAGATGGTCCAGAAGGCTCTGATAATTCCCCTGCAGCACCACGCCCACATCGGTAACGCCGGCGTTGACCATGCTGCTGAGGATGAAATCCACCAGACGGTAGCGTCCCGCAAAGGGGACGGAGGCGGGCATACGGGCTTCCGTCAGCTCCCGCATGCCGCTGCGCTTCTCATAGGAGAAGATGATGCCATGCAGTCTTCCTTTCATCTGGACACCTCCTTGTGCTCGCTGTTGAGCATCGTTTTGGGCTTGACTGTTTCACCGGCGGCAATGGCGGTATTGGGACCCAGGACGGTGATGCCCCAGGCATCCGGGTCATAGCTCTCCGGGTCCGCGCCCACCACGGCGCCCGCCTCCACCTGGCAGTTTTCCCCCAGGATGGCGTAGCGCACCACAGCGCCCCGCTTCACGGTGACGCCGGGCATCAGCACGGAGTAGTGAACCTCCGCGCCGTCTTCCACCCGGGCCCCGTGGGAAAGCACGGAATTCTTCACCGTGCCGGTGATCTCGCAGCCCTGGGTGACCACGGAGTGCTCCACCAGGGAGGATTTGCCGATATAGGCGGGAGGCTCGCTGGACAGGCGGGCGTAGATGGGCCAGCTGTCCTCCAGCAGGTCCAGATCGCCCCGGGAGAGCATATCCATATTGGCGTCCCACAGGCTCTCCAGGGTGCCCACGTCCTTCCAGTAGCCATCGAAGCGGTAGGCGATCATCTTCTCCCCCGCCGCCAGGAACTTGGGGATGATGTTCTTGCCAAAGTCATTGCTGGACGCGGGGTCGGCCTCATCCTCAATGAGGGCCTGGCGCAGCTTCTGCCAGGTAAAGACATAGATGCCCATGGAGGCCAGGTTGCTCTTGGGCTGCTTGGGCTTCTCCTGGAACTCAGTGATGTTGTTCTCCCCGTCCACGGCCATGATGCCGAACCGGGACGCCTCGTCCCAGGGCACCTCCAGCACGGAGATGGTGCAGGCGGCGCCCGCCTTCTTGTGGGCCTCCAGCATCTTGTCATAGTTCATCTTGTAGATATGGTCGCCGGAGAGGATCACCACGTACTCCGGGTCGTACATATCCACAAAGCCAATGTTCTGGTAAATGGCGTTGGCGGTTCCCTTGAACCAGGTGCCCTTGTCGCCCTCCCGCATGTAGGGGGGCAGGATGTGGACGCCGCCGTCCAGCCGGTCCAGGTCCCAGGGCTGGCCGGAACCGATGTAGCTGTTGAGCTCCAGGGGCTTGTACTGGGTCAGCACGCCCACGGTGTCGATGCCGGAGTTGGTGCAGTTGGACAGGGGGAAATCAATAATGCGGTATTTGCCGCCGAAGGGCACGGCGGGCTTGGCCACATTGCTGGTCAGCACGTACAGGCGGCTGCCCTGCCCCCCTGCCAGGAGCATTGCAATACACTCTTTTTTCATGTGCGCTTGTTCCATCCTCTCTCATTATTATTCAGCCGCAGAGGAAGTTTTCTTCCTGGTGCGGGAGGGAGCTTTCTTTTCCGCCGGGGCGTCCCCGGCTTTCTTGGCGGCGCGTCCCCGTTTCTTGGGAGCAGCGGTCTCCTCCGTCTTGGGCGCGGCCTTCCCGGCGGCCTCCTCCGTCTTTCCGGCGGCCTTCCTGGTCCGGGTCCTGACAGGCGCTTTGACCTCCGCCGGTGATTCCGAGGCGGGGACGGACGCCTTGGGCGCGGCCTTTCTGGCGGATGCTTTTTTGGCAGCCGGCTTCTTTACGGTCTCCCCGGCCTCAGCCGCCGGAGCCTTTTTGGGCTGGGGCTTGGCCCGCAGCTTGCCCTGTCCCCGGAGGAACACCGCGCCGAAGGGCGGAATGCGGATAGAGACGGAGCTCTCCTGCCCGTGGGACGGGGTCCACTCCACCTTGCAGGGTTTGGCATTCACCACGCCGGTGCCGCCGTAGATCTCCGCATCGGAGTTGAAGACCTCCACGTATTCCTTCACCGGAGGACAGCCGAAGCGGTAGTCCTCATAGGTGTTGGGATTGAAGTTGATGGCGCACAGCAGCTCATTGCCGGACTTGTCCCGGCGGAGGAAGACCACCACGTTATTCTGGTTGTCATCAGGCACCAGCCACTGGAAGCCCTCCCAGCTGAAATCCACCTCCCACAGCTCGGGGGAGCTCTGGTAGAAGTGGTTGATATCCTTAATATACCGGTGGAGCTTGGCGTTGCCCTCGTTCTGGAGCACGCCCCAGTCCAGCTGATCCTCGAAGTGCCACTCCTGCTCGGTGCCCAGCTCCACGCCCATGAAGCTCAGCTTCTTGCCCGGATGGGCCATGGTGTAGCCGTAGAAGCCCCGCACGCCCGCCAGCTTCTGCCACTGGTCGCCGGGCATCTTGCCCAGGACGGAGCCCTTCATATGGACCACCTCGTCATGGCTCAGGGGCAGGATATAGTTCTCCGAGAAGGCGTAGAACATGGAGAAGGTGAGATCCTTATGGTTGCCCTGGCGGAACCAGGGGTCCATCTTCAGATAGTGGCACATGTCGTTCATCCAGCCCATGTTCCACTTCAGGTTGAAGCCCAGGCCGCCGATGCCGTTGGGCCCGACGACGTCGGTGGGCTTGGTCACCAGGGGCCAGGCGGTGGACTCCTCGGCCACCATCAGCACGTCGGGGTTGACCTTGAAGGCGGTCCTGTTGAGCTCCTGGAGGAACTCGATGGCCTCCAGATGCTCCTTGCCGCCGTTCTTGTTGGCCACCCACTCGCCGTCCCGGCGGTCGTAGTCCAGGTACAGCATGGACGCCACCGCGTCCACCCGGATGCCGTCGATGTGGTACTCCTTGAGCCAGAAGGCGGCGGAGGAGAGCAGGAAGCTCTTCACCTCCGGCCGGCCGTAGTCAAAGACCCGGGTGCCCCAGGCGG
>CAMWTG010000170.1 GCA_947177115.1 uncultured Clostridia bacterium | reverse complement strand
CCGCATTTTCCTCCGCCTCCTTTTTACCGATTCTCAAGTGTGTCGACTATAAGATCCGAAAAAGACAAACAGGACGGATGCCTGAACGGCGTCCGTCCTGTTTTTTGAACCGGTGTCAGATCCTTATATGGTATTCACTACACCTTCGGCAGCTGGGCCAGGCTTCTGGCAATATCCTCATCGGTGGGGATCACGCTGTTCATCTCGCCGCTGTGGAACTTCTCATAGGCCACCAGATCAAAATACCCGGTACCGGTGAGGCCGAAGAGGATGGTCTTTTCCTCGCCGGTCTCCTTGCAGCGCTTGGCCTCGTTGACAGCGGCCAGAATGGCGTGGCTGCTCTCCGGAGCGGGGAGGATGCCCTCCACCCGGGCGAACTCCTCGGCGGCAGCAAAAACATCGGTCTGCTGGACGGAAACGGCCTCCATATAGCCATCGGCGTAAAGCTGGCTGAGGATGGAGCTCATGCCGTGGAACCGCAGGCCCCCGGCGTGGTCGGCGGAGGGCATGAAGCTGCTGCCCAGGGTGTACATCTTCGCCAGAGGGCAGACCATGCCGGTGTCGCAGAAGTCATAGGCGTACTTACCCCTGGTAAAGCTGGGGCAGGATGCGGGCTCCACGGCGATGAACCGGTAATCCGCCTCGCCCCGGAGCTTTTCGCCCATAAAGGGAGCGATCAGGCCGCCCAGGTTGCTGCCGCCGCCGGCGCAGCCGATGATAATATCCGGCTTCACGCCATACTTGTCCATGGCGATCTTGCTCTCTAGGCCGATAACGGACTGGTGGAGCAGCACCTGGTTGAGAACGCTGCCCAGCACGTACCGGTAGCCGGGATTGGAGACGGCAGTCTCCACGGCCTCGCTGATGGCGCAGCCAAGAGAGCCGGTCGTGCCGGGAAACTCGGCCAGGATCTTCCTTCCCACATTGGTGGTCTCGGAAGGGGAGGGGGTGACGGAGGAGCCGTAGACCTTCATGACCTCCCGGCGGAAGGGCTTCTGCTCGTAGGAGCACTTGACCATAAAGACCCTGCAGTCCAGCCCCAGATAGCCGCAGGCCATGGACAGGGCGGTGCCCCACTGGCCCGCGCCGGTCTCGGTGGTCACGCCCTTGAGGCCCTGCTTCTTGGCGTAGTAGGCCTGGGCGATGGCGGAGTTGAGCTTGTGGGAGCCGGAGGTGTTGTTGCCCTCGAATTTGTAGTAGATCTTGGCGGGCGTCTGGAGCTTTTCCTCCAGGCAGTAGGCCCGGACCAGAGGAGAGGGGCGGTACATCTTGTAGAAGTCCCGAATTTCCTGGGGAATGGCAAAATAGGCGGTGTCGTTGTCCAGCTCCTGCTGGACCAGCTCCTTGCAGAACACGCCCTCCAGCTCGGAGGCGGTCATGGGCTGGCCGGTGCCGGGGTTCAGAAGGGGAGCGGGCTTGTTTTTCATGTCCGCCCGGAGATTGTACCAACTGGCGGGCATCTCATCCTCGGAGAGGTAGATCTTATAGGGGATTTTGTTTTCACTCATGGTTTTGTTCTCCTTTTTCAGTATTGCGGGACAAAAGAAAACGCTCCTGTCCCTAGCTTTTACTGCTGGGACAGAAGCGATACATATACTTCTGCGGTGCCACCCGGCTTGACGCAAAAATGCGCCCTCTCAGTGCGCGCCAACACGCGCCGGCTTTGTTAACGGAGAATCCACTCCGGCGCACCTACTTGTTTCCTTTCGGTTTGCCCTCGAAAGCCCATTCGGCCCAGCCATCCCCGCCGCGGTCCCACCGCTCCGCAGCTCTCTGAAGGGTACATGCCGGACGTACTTACACTTCCTCAACGGTTTTTTACAAGGTAGCATAATTTTCCCCGTTTGTCAAGAGGGATTTTTTGATGTACGCGAAAATTCATTTTCACGGCATTGTCCTGTAGGGGCCGGACGGAGAGAGAAGCTATTGACCGGCGGGAGAACTTGTGATAATTTTTATATATCATATGCTGTGCCTGAGAAATCCACGGAGAAGAGCTAAGGAGGTGTGCGCATTGAGAAACAAAGATCTGTTCACCGTCATTGTCGCCGATGATGAGGAAGAGCTGCGGGAAGCGGTGTGCCGGCTCATCCCCTGGGAACGCATTGGGTTCAGGCTCCTGGGCAGCGCGGGCAATGGGCTGGATGCTCTGGAGCTGGTGGAGCAGCTCCAGCCGGACCTGCTTCTGACAGATATCCATATGCCGTTCATCTCCGGGACCGACCTGGCGCGACAGGTGCGGGAGCTCCAGCCGCTGATTCAGATCGCATTTTTAAGCGGTTACGATGATTTTGAATATGCCAAGCTTGGGATCGAATACGAGGTCATCTCCTATCTGCTCAAGCCGATCAGCATGGAGGATCTGACTGCGGCCCTCAAGGAGATCCACAGCAAAATGGCCGCCAAGTTCCATTACCTCTCCTCCGATACCGGCCGGGGCGGCAGTTTGCAGCTGGCTGTGGCCTCCCTGCTGCTGGATGGTTTTGCCAGCCCGCCCGAGGAGGAAACGCTTCTTACCGCGCTTTCGGAGCTGGGATTTGCGGTAACGGCCCCCTATCAGATGACGGTCCTGGCCACCCATGTGGACGGTTCCTGCCTGCCGGCGGCTGTTGGAACGATCGATAAGGTACTGCAAAAGTATTACAGCTGCTGCAGCATCGCCTCCGGCGGGAGGGCGCTGACGGTCCTGGTATCGGAAGACGGCTTCTCCCGCCTGGACATGGCGCTGGACGAGCTGCTGCAGGTTTTGCGCCGCCTTCTGGACGATGGGTGCGTCATTGGCGTCAGCCGGAAATTTAACCGGATCAATCTCTGCCACTCCGCCTGCCGGGAGGCCATCGATGCCCAGTGCATTTCCGGAGATGGCGGGATCCGCCGCATTGGCGACATGCTGGCTGAACCGGAGATCCGCGCACCGGCGGTCCCGGACGCTGCCGCCGAACTGGAAAAGCTGCTGTACGGTGCGGATTGCCGTGAATTGGACCGCTATCTGACGCAATGCCTTTCTCCGGCGGAGGGCGATGAGGAGCTGGCGGCCCTGCAGGTGCTGGTGGCTGTCAGGAGCATCCTGGCTGGCGCGCTGTCTGCCGGAGAGCTGTCCCTGCTGTTCCGGCGGTACGGCCTGACGGCCCCGCTGACCGTTGGGATGGACAGCGGAGAGCTGAAGCGGCGGATCAGAGAGGTGTGCATGACCGGGCAGGACGTCCTGGCCGAACGGCGGCAGGGCGGCGTTGGGGAATTATGCGGCAGGGCGCTGCGTATGATCGAGCAGAACTATATGGACCCGGAGCTGTCGCTGGCCTCTGTCAGCGAACAGCTCCATGTCAGCCCCAATTACCTGAGCGCCAATATGAAAAAATATGCCGGAGACACCTTTATCAATCTGCTCATTAAAAAGCGAATGGAGGCGGCGCTGGCCCTGATCACCTCCGGCGGCATCCGGATTGCGGAGGCGGCCGGGCGCTGCGGCTATGCCGACCAACATTATTTCAGCTTCTGCTTCAAAAAGTACTATGGCGTTTCTCCGGCCAAAATGCGGCGGAACAGCGGAAAGGACGGCGGCGGTGAAGCGTAAGAGCCCAACCATGAATGCGGTGCTGATCCTCGCGATCATCAGCACGGTGGCGGCGGTGCTGGTATGCACCATGTTTCTTTTCCTGAGAACATACAGCCAGTCTCTGTACCGGTCGGCCAGAGTTTCCAGCCAGCGAACGGTCTCCCAGGCCGGCGGCACGGTGGATCAATACCTGCGGGAGATCCATAACGTCATGTCGGTGCTGCGGGAATCCCTGGAGGATCCGGATATCAACCGCCGGGAGTTCATCGAAGCGTTCCTCCGCACCAGGCCGGAGGTCGTTTCCGTCAGCACCTACGCCGCATCGGGCAGGCTGCAAAACTGCTACGGCCCGGGACATACGATCCGGCCAGCCATTGAGGAGAACCTCTCCTTCCGCGCCGCGCTCACAGAGGAATATCACGATGGCTACATCTCCGCGCCCCATGTGGTCACGCTCTTTGAAGGGTACTACCCCTGGGCTGTTACCATCATCTCCACCCTGGATGCGGAAAACGGAGAGGAGTGGGCGGCGCTGGATATCAGCTGTACCAACATATCTTCCTACATCAACGGTACCGGCATCGGCCAGCGGGGCTACTGTTTTCTGATGGATACCAGTGGGAACATCGTCTACCACCCCCAGCAGCAGCTGATTTACTCCGATCTGAAAAATGAGGATACATCCCTGATTACCGGACTGCCTGATGGCAGCCATGTGGAGGGCAATGTCATCTATACGGTCCAGACCCTGAAAAACGGCCCCTGGAAAGTGGTGGGCGTAAGCTTTATGGACGAGCTGATCTCCAACGGCGTCAACGAGGTCGTCCGGATCCTGCTCCCCGCCGCTGCTCTGATCCTGATCGCCATGCTGGTCATCAGCGCGATCCTCTCCCATCAGCTCTCCCGCCCCCTCCATGCGCTGGCCGGCGCGATGAAGGACTTTGAGCGGGGTGCGGATCATTTCAGCTATAACGGGGTGAGCGGCGTGCGGGAAGTGCGCATGCTGTCCGATTCCTTTGGACACATGGTGCAGCAGATCAAGCAGCTGATGGAAAACGCCCGGAATGAGGAGATCAATCTGCGCAAAACAGAGCTCCGCGCCCTCCAGGCGCAGATCAATCCCCATTTTCTCTACAACACCCTGGACTCCATCTCCTGGATGTGTGAGCAGGGAAAAAACGCCGAGGCTGTGCGCATGGTTAATGCGCTGGCTACGCTTTTCCGGATCAGCATCAGCCGGGGGCATGAGCTGATCAGCATCCGCAGCGAGCTGCAGCACGCGGAGAGCTATCTGAAGATACAATCCTACCGCTACAAGAACCAATTCACCTACGCCTTTGATGCCGATGCGGACTGCCTGGATTACCTCTGCAACAAGATCACGCTTCAGCCCATCATTGAGAACGCCATCTACCACGGGATCAACGGCCTGGTGGACGAGGGGAGCATCCTGGTCACGGTGAGAAGCGATGGGGAGGACATCCTCTTTACCGTGGAGGACAACGGCATGGGGATGGACAGCGAACAGATCGAGGCGATCATGAGCAAGGACCGCAGCGACCACGCCGGCATTGGCATCAAAAATGTCAACGACCGGCTGAAGATCTATTTCGGCAGCGGCTACGGCATTCACATCGACAGCATCCCCGATGAGGGCACCAGGGTCTGCATCCGCATGCCAAAGGTGCTGAAGGAGGCGGACTATGAAAATCGCTGAACCCCTTCGCCGGATGGCGGTGCTGCTCCTGTGCGCCGCGCTGCTTCTGCCCGGGTGCGCGGACAACAGCACGGGGACGCAGTATAAGGTATACTTTGTGACCAAGTCTCTGGATACGGAATTCTGGAAGGCCGCTATCGCCGGCGCCAATGCCGCCGCTGCGGAATACAACATTGCGCTGACCGTCCTGGGCTTGGAGGCCGAAGAAGACTTTGAAACCCAGAACGCGTATATTGCCCAGGCGGTGGAGGAGGGAGCCAATGCGATGGTGTTCTCCGCCATCAGCTATGAGGAAAACGCCGCCGCCATTGACGATGCCGCCGCGCGGGGGGTGCGGGTCGTGGTCATCGACAGCGATGTGGCCTCCGGCAGCGTCAGCGTGCGCATCGGGACGGACAATGTGGAGGCGGGGCGCATGGCGGCGGCGGCCGCCCTGGACACCGGCTGGGATACGCTGGTGGTGGGCATCGTCAACTACGATCTGGGGAGCCGCAACGGCCAGGAACGGGAGGCCGGGCTGCGGGAGGCTCTGGGCGCGGACGCCAGGGTGCGAGATATTTACACCATCAACGTCCTTACGACTCCCCAGGCCGCTCAGGCGGGCAGCGAGCAGCTGCTGGACCGGCACCCGGAGATCAACGTACTGATCGGGCTGAACGAGCCGCTGGCCGTAGGCGCCGCCCAGGCGGTGGAGGCCCGGGACCTGGTGGGCCGGGTGCGGATGGTGGGCTTTGACACCAATGTCCGCTGCATCGATCTGATGCGGGACGGAGCCGTCTCCGCCCTCATTGTCCAGAATACCTACGCCATGGGCTACCTGGGCGTGGAATCCGCCTGGAAACTGCTGGAGGGCGGCGCCTACGATCCCAATGAGCTGATCGACACCGCCACCACCATCGTTACGCGGGATAATATGTTCACCCCGGAGAGCCAGAAGGCGCTGTTCCCTTTCGGCGGGTGAAGAC
>CAMWTG010000169.1 GCA_947177115.1 uncultured Clostridia bacterium | reverse complement strand
ATGCCGCGGATCTTCAATCTTCAGCATCCGATCCCTGATTTCTTCCATCTTTTGCACCCCCGCCACATTATATAGTCGACACACTTGAGAATCGGTAAAAAGGAGGCGGGGGAAAATGCGGTGTGGCAAGGCGGAGGACGCGGGCGGGCTGACGCCCGTCAAGGACGACAACGCAGTCCACACCACATTTTTACCGCCGAACTTTACCGATTTTCGAGTGTGTTGACTATACCACATTTTTATGAGATGGGCGTGAGGGTATCCTGATCAGATATAACAGGAGCACCCATCCCGTTATACGGAATGGGCGCTCTTGTTGTAGAAACATCCCAGATTATAAGCGCAGCAACCGCGCCAGCTTGTTCCCGTGGGGGACCATTTTCAGGTCCTCCCGGGTGATCATCCGGAGAGCAATGACCAGGATCAGGTACACCACCACCGCGATGCCCACCGCCAGCATAGTGCATAGGCTGGACTTTACATAGCCGCCGCTGAGGAACCGCCCCAGCAGGCCGTAGGATGCCCACGCCGCCGCACCCATGACGATGGAGGCCAGCACAGGCTTGGCGAAGATGGCGGGATAGTTGGGCTTCTTTTCCAGCAGGTGGCTGACAAGGAACAGGTTGAGGACGGCAATCAGGCCGTAGCAGATCAGTGTTCCGATTGGGGCACCTTTGATGTTAACAGACGGATTCCCGACCAGGATATAGTTGACCCCTACCTTCACCCCGCCGCCGAGGAGCATGGTATAGATGGGCCAGTTGACCTTGCCGTGGGCCTGCATGATGGAGTTGGTCAACAGCATGATGCACACCAGGACGGAGGCAACGCCCAGCAGCTGCAGATGGTAGGTCGCGGCGTCCGCCGTCTCCTGCCGGGCGGGGTAAAGAAGATGCAGGATGGGGCCCGCCAGCACCGACAAGCCCACGCCCGCCGGGATCGCCAGCATGGCGATCAGCCGGAAACTGGTGGTCACCACTTTATTGACCTCCCGGTGGTCTTTGCGGTTCACCGCCACGGTAACGGCGGGGATCAGGCTCACCGCCACAGCCGGCAGAAACGCCGCGGGCAGGTTGAAAAGGGTGCTGCTGAAGGTGTACTGCCCATAAAGCTTGGCGGCCTCCGCCTCGCCCAGACCCAGCACGCTCTGGAGCTGGCCCATGATAATGGCCTGGTCCAGGGTGTTGAACAGGCTCATCCCCGCCTGGCCGATGGTGATGGGGATGCCCAGGGCCAGCAGGCGGCGGGCGATGGTCCCATAGCTCTGGGGCTTATCCGTGCCCCACATGATCGGCCCCCGGTTTTTGCGATAGTTGGCCCACATGTAAAGCATCGCCAGCACGATGCCCGCGCTGACGCCCACGATGGCGCCCGCCGCGCCGATCTCCAGGGGCTGGCCGGAACGGATGAGCCACCAGGCCAGCGGCAGTCCCGCCACCAGCTTGGTAAAGGCTTCAATGAACTGCGAGACCGCCGTGGGCACCATGTTCTGCCGGCCCTGGGCAAATCCCCTGTAGGCGCACATGATGGACACGCAGACCACGGATACGCCCAGGCACTTGATCGCCCAATAGGCTGATGGCGTCTTCAGCAGAGCGGCCAGCTGCCTGGTAAACAGCAGCATGACGGCGGAACCGGCGGCGCCCAGGGCCACAAAAATGACCATAGCGGTATGGAAGCAGCGCCGCATCTGGGTCCGGCGGTTGGTGGCGTTGGCCTCGCTGATGAGCTTGCTGAGGGCCAGGGGCAGTCCGGCGGTGGACACCGTCAGGAGGAGGGCGTAAATGTTATACGCGCTGGTGAAATAGGTGACGCCCTCATCGCCCAGGATGTTATTCAGGGGGATCTTGTAGAGCGCGCCGCAGATCTTCACGAACACGGTGGAGATGGCCATAATGGTGACGCCGCCCATAAAGGACTGTTTCTTTTCTCTGGACATTGGATTTCCTCTTTTTTCGCAAAGAATGCGGGGCGGCGGCCCCGCTGTGCTATCAGTATACGGGGCAGCTGCGGCAGAAATTCTAGTTCTTTGCCGCCCCGGAGCGCGGCCGTTTTGCGCCGCCTCCGGTGGTCCGGGAGGCGCGGCGGGCAGATCACTCAGCGCCGTTCAGACCGGCGGCAGGCAAAATCTCCTCCAAATGGGCCTCCATTTCCTCATAGAGCCCATCCACATACTCCAAAATCCTTTGGATATCCTCGCTCTCGGCGGGGCTGCCCCGATGGGCGGCATACATGATCTCCCCCACCATCTGCATCTGAAGGTCGATCTCCTCCTGCAGGTCCCGGATCTCACGCTCCAGGCGGACCTGGGAGACCCGGTCCTCCGCCTTTCCCTTCAGCCGCCGCCAGGACGGGACCGATACGGTAAACTTCATGTCAAAACCTCCTGTCATACTTTTTCTTGAAAGAAAAAGTATCAAAAAGAACTTTTGATCCGAGCCTGAAATCCTTGCTGTTCTGAGATCTCCGCCCGGTGACGGTATTGCGCTTTTAAACGGGGGAATGCATCAGTCATCGTAGATGCCGCCGCCGATGAACTCCCGGATCAGAGAGTCCTCTGCTACGTATTTTTCATCCAGGACCTCAAACTTGGGGTACGCCTCCGTCAGATGGCGGACCTCCTCATACCGCTCCATGTCCGGCGACACCCGGAGGTGGTCAAACAGCGGCTGGGCAAAGGCGCGGATCACGCTGATCTCATAGGGGAGGGTGCTGTCGAATACGATGCTGGCGTTGTCCTTGAAGGGCGAGATATACAGCTTCTCCCCCCGGCGGACGTTTGCCCACATTTTAACCGTTACATCCGCCTTCCATGCCCGGAACTTGCTGTCCCGCACCGTGCGCCGCTCCAGGCGCAGCCAGGTGCGCTTGAACACCACATCTCCCGTATCGTCCAGGATGTCGGAACGGGCAGAAATGTACACCTTGGCGGCGTCCGGGTTCCGGCCGGTGATAATGTCGTTGAGCGCATGGATCCCCTCGAAGATGGCGATCTCGTCCTTTCCCAGCTGGAGGGGCTGGCTCTTGATATCCGAGCGCATCTGCCGGGCAAACTCGAATTTGGGGATCAGGATCTTCTCCCCCCGGTCCAGGGCAGCAAAGTGCCGGTTAAGCAGATCCATATCCATGCAGAAGGGAGATTCATAGTCGATCTGTCCCTCCCGGTTCCGCGGAGCGGTCTCCGGGTCCACGGTTTTGAAGTAGTTGTCCATCTCCACGGAATGGGAGTTGATGCCCATCTCCTTCAGCCTGGCTTCGATCTTCTTGGCTGTGGTAGTTTTGCCGGAGCCGGAGGGACCGGAGAGCAGGACGATCCGGGATCTGGACAGGTTGTCCGCGATCTTCCGGGCGGCGGCTTCGATCTTCTTATTATAGCCCTCATCGCTCTCCTGCGCAAACCCCCGTGGGTCGCTGCGGACAGCATCGTTGATCCAACTGAGTGAGTATGCCATTTTCACTGCTCCTTTCTGCATTCCGCGGGTCTTCCTATATTTGTTGGTAGAACGCCCGGAAAGCGGCCTGATTGGCCTCGATCTTCTCGGGACGCTGAATATACTCCTGGGGGAATTTCAGATTGAAGACTCTCTCGATGTGGTTCCGCTCCGCATCCACCATCTTGGTGGAGCCTCCCGCTCCCAGGCTGAGGATGGTGTGAAGCTCCTCCATGATATAGATGTTGTACCATCCCGTGCCGCCCGGCCTGCACCAGCCCACGTTTTCAAAGCTGCCGGACATGTATTTCTGCCGGTAGAGGTAGTAGGGATCAAACCCCGCCGAGCGCAGCGCGGGCGCGGCGTGATCCAGCATGGCGGACACCTCCTCCACCGTGGGGATCCGGGTGCCCTCCAGCATGATGCGGCTGCCCTTTTTAAGGGACAGAGTGTGGATGGTGATGTTGTCCGTGCCGAAGGCGAGGACCTCGTCCAAGGTCCGCCGGAAGCTCTCCGGGGTATCCTCCGGCAGTCCGGCGATGAGGTCCATGTTCACATGGGGGAACCCCGCCGCGTTCACCAGCTCCATAGCGGCGCGGATATCGTCCCCGCTGTGCCGCCGCCCGATGGCGGCAAGGACTTTATTGTCCATGGACTGAGGATTCACGCTGACCCGGGTGACCCCGTTTTTCATCAGGACCGCCAGCTTCTCCGCCGTGATGGTGTCCGGCCTTCCGGCCTCCACCGTCAGTTCCACGGCGTCCGCCAGATCAAATTTTTCCCGCAGCCGCCCCAGCAGGCGGTCCATCTGGTCCGCCGACAGGGTGGTGGGCGTGCCGCCGCCCATGTAGAAGGATTTCACCCGCAGGCCCAGGTCCTTCACCATGGCCGAAGCGCTATCCACCTCCGCCAGCAGGGCCTGCAAATAGGGCTCTACCAGATGGAAGGATTTTTCCACGCTGTTGCTGACGAAGCTGCAATAGGCACACCGGGTAGGGCAGAAGGGGATGCCCACGTACAGGGAGATCTCATTTTTCTTTAACCCCTGTTTGGCTTCCAGCCCCGCCTTGGCGCAGGGCAGGCACAGGGCCCGCCGGGAATCGGAGACAAAGTAGACGTCCCGCAGGATCCGGTCCGTCTCCGCCTCGCTCTTTCCCTCCTCCAGCAGCCCCGCCGCCAGCTTGGCGGGCCGGATGCCGGTAAGAGCCCCCCAGGCGGGGGTAACGCCTGTCAGCGTCCGCGCGGCCTCGAAAAAGCTGAGCTTCACGGCCCTTTGCAGCAGCCGCTCCCGCTCATATTCGTCCTCCGCACCGGAAATATCGATCTGGGACGTACCAGCGGCAGTTTTTCCGTCCATCGCCAATTCCGTGGACGCATTAGCCGCCGGACCGTCCACCGCCAGCCGGACATATGCCGTGTGGGGATCGGCTCCCTCGTAAACAGGACGCTCTTCTGGGAAAAAGGCCAGCAAGCTCTGTTCCACGGCGTAGCGGTAGTCGTGGCCTTCAAAAATCAGTTTCATAGGCGCATCGTCTGCTGCATATAGGGATTGGTCTGCCGCTCATGCTCCAGAGTGGTCAGTGCGCCGTGTCCGGGGCAGACCTTATAGCCGCCCTCCAGCCGCGCCAACCGCCCCAGGGAGGTAAGCATCATCTCCTCGCCCCCGCCGGGCAGGTCGCACCGCCCGCAAGTCCCCGCAAACAGGGTGTCCCCAGAGAGCATCACGTCCTCCGCCAGTATCACCACGCTGCCGCCGGAATGGCCGGGCGTGTGGAGGACTTTCAATTTCAGGCCGCCCAGCTCCAGCACATCCCCCTCGCCGTAGGTCCGCTGGTTCTTCCCGGCGTGAGGGAAAAAGTAATGGGGGTTCGGCTCGTCCGCCGGACAGAGCTCCTTCTCGTGGGCGTAGACCGGCAGGTCCGGCCACTTCTCCAGCAGGGCGGGGATGGCCCCCACATGGTCCCAGTGGCCGTGGGTCAGGAGGATCATTTTCATTTCCAGGCCGCTTTTCTCGATCATGGCCAGCACCCGCTCCGGGGACCCGCCAGGGTCCACCACGGCGCAGACGTTTTCTTTTTCATCGCCGATCAAATAACAATTTGTGTCGATCTGTCCAACGGGGATGGTATCAAAAATCATGGCAGTACGCGCTCCTTTCCTGCGAAAGCGTTATTCCTTGTTTTCTGCCGCTCGACCGCCCAGATACCGGCGCAGCGTGATAATAGAGGCGGCAATAAAGACTGCCGCAATAATAAACAGCAATAATCCCAGCCCCTGACGCCCACGGGACATAGCATGAGCGCAATCCACGATCCAAACGATCCCTCCAAGGCCGCACATCACGGTCTTGACCAGCAAGCGGGGCTCCTTATTCTTCATCGCGTCCTCCTATTTCTCCGTATCAAACAAAATGGTCACCGGACCATCGTTCTGGGAGAACACCTGCATATCGGCCCCGAACTCTCCATGCTCTACGGTGAATCCCCGCTCCCGGCAGCGCTCCATGAATTTCTCATACAGCGGAATGGCAAGGTCCGGCTTCGCCGCGCCGGAAAATCCGGGACGGCGGCTGGAGGTGTCGGCGTAGAGGGTGAACTGGCTCACCACCAGGATGCTACCGCCCACCTGCTCCAGATTCAGATTCATCTTTTCGTTCTCGTCCTCAAAGATCCGCAGATTGCAGATCTTGTCCGCCAGCTTTACGGAGGTATCTTCCGTGTCGTTGGGCCCGACCCCCAGCAGGATCAGATAGCCCTGCCCGATCGCGCCGTTGACCTTCCCGCCGATCTCCACCGATGCGGAGCGGACCCGGGTCACAACTGCCCGCATTTTTGTATTCCTCCTTCTCCTTCAAACGGAAAGGCGAGC
>CAMWTG010000168.1 GCA_947177115.1 uncultured Clostridia bacterium | reverse complement strand
CTCTAACGCCTGCTGCCGGTCCCCGTAGGCGTTCAGGCCGTAGATCAGGCCCCCGGCAAAACTGTCGCCACCCCCCACGCGGTCGATGATGTCCCGGATCTCGTATTTCCTGGAGACATAGAACTCCCTGCCATCGTTGAGGCAGGCCGCCCAGCTGTTCCAATCCGCGCTGTGGCTCTCCCGCAGGGTGATGGCGATCATCTTCATGTTGGGGTAAGCCGCCAGGACCTTGTCCCCCAGCGCACGGTACTTGGCCCGGTCCAACTCGCCGGATCCTATGTCCACCTCAGCGGCGATCCCCAGGGATTTCTGCACGTCCTCCTCGTTAGCAATGGCCACATCCACATACTTGGCCAGTTCCGCCATCACCTCAGCGGCCTGCTTCCCGTACTTCCAGAGATTCTTGCGGTAGTTCAGGTCGCAGGAGATCTTGATGCCTTTTGCTTTCGCTATCCGGACGGACTCCAGGCTCAGCTCCATGGCACTTGCGGAGATGGCAGGGGTGATACCGGTGATATGGAACCACTCCACGCCGTCAAACACCTGCTCCCAGTCCACGCTCCCCGGCCCGGCCAGGGCAATGGCGGAGCCCGCCCGGTCGTAGACGACCTTGCTGGGCAGCTGGTTGGCCCCGTTCTCCAAGAAGTAGATGCCCATGCGCCCCTCGCCCCGCCGGACCTTCCGGACGTCCACGCCGAAGCGGCGCAGCTCCTGGAGGCACAGGTCTCCCAGAGGGTTGTCAGGCAGGATCGTGAAATACTCCGTATCCATGCCGAAGTTGGCCAGGGATACGGCCACGTTGGCCTCCCCGCCGCCAAAGGTGGCCTCCAGCATACTGCTCTGGAACAGGCGTTCGTGACCCGGGGACCGCAGGCGCAGCATGATCTCGCCGAATGTCAATACCTTCATAACTCTTGCTCCTTCTTATTTTTGCAGGAGATGCACGGCAAAACCGCCAAACTCCTTCCGGAGATAGACCGCAGTCATGCGCCCATCCTTGTATTTGGCGGTCTCCATATCCAGCGCATACCCGCTCTCCTCCAGTACGGCGGCGGCCATGGAGATCTTGTTTGTGCGGATGGCGATATGGCCCCGCTCCCCCAGATAGTCGGATTTCATGACCTCGATGGCCGGCGTGGAGAATATGGAGCTGTTCCCCTCCTTGGCGGCAAAGCCAAAGGCGTCCGACAGGGCCCGGCACACCTCGCGGGACGCCTCCGCACCGGCGCAGTTGATGCCGATGTGGGCCACCTCAAAGCCAAGGACGGCCTGCCGCGCCTCCCGGCACAGGGCGGTGATCTTTTCGAAATTGTGGGCCGCGATGTCGGCCTTGGTGCAGATCCAGCTGCCGCCGACTGCGTGGACAAAGGGGGCCGCGCTGTATTCGCCGCAGTTCCGGGCGTCCACGCCGCCGGTAGGGATGAACTTGACGCCGCCAAAGGGCCCGGCCAGGGCCTTCATTGCGTTCAGTCCGCCGTAGACGTTGGCGGGGAAGAATTTAAGGACCTTGAGCCCGCGGCGCAGAGCCGCCGTGATCTCCGTGGGCGTGACGCACCCGGGCGTCACCGGGATCCCCTGGTCTATGCACCAGCCGACTACCTCCCCGTCATAGCCCGGCGCTACGATAAACTTCGCGCCCATCTCCACGGCCTGCCGACACTGCTCCAGCGTGACCACTGTCCCGGCGCCCACGGTCATCTCCGGACACTCCCGGGCTACCGACCGGATGGCCTCCGGCGCGGCCGCCGTGCGGAAGGTGATCTCCATAACGCCGATCCCCCCGGCCAGCAGGGCCCGGGCTGTGGGGACTGCATCGGCGGCGTTTTCAATCACAACGACAGGGACTACTCCGGCGTTGGACAGCTTGCTGATAATATCTTCCATCGTTCCGAACCTTTCCTTCCGATCAGAATTTGTTCACCTGGTGCTTGAGCGGCTGGCCGCGGAGCACACGGACCACCTCGGCGGCGGCGCTGGTGAGCAGCGTATACATCGCCTCCTCGGTATACCAGGCCGCGTGGGGCGTCACAACGATGTTCTCCAGGCCCAGCAGCGGGTGGTCCGCAGGGACCGTCTCCGAGGACAGGACATCCAGCCCCGCTCCGGCAATGACGCCGTCCCGCACGGCTCCCGCCAGCGCCGCCTCGTCCACCAGACCGCCGCGGGCCGTATTGATGAGATAGGCCGTGGGCTTCATCTTCCGGAGGAAGTCCGCGTTGACCATCTTGTCGGTCTCGGCGGTGTGATGGAGCTGGATATTGACAAAATCGCTCCGGGCCAGCAGCCCGTCCAGATCTTCTATCCGCTCGATCCCGCACTTCTCAAACACCTCGCCGGGCAGATAGGGATCGTAGCCTATGACTTCCAGGCCAAAGGCCTTCGCCTTGGGGACGATGCACCGGGCGATATTGCCGCAGCCCACCAGGCCCAGCGTCTTATACCGGAGGGCCCCCACCGGCTTGGCGGCGGCGTAGTCCCAGCTGCCGTCCGCCGCCGCCCGCTCCAGGACCTTCATCTTCTTCGCGCAGCAAAGGAGGAGGAGCATGGCGTGGTTGGAGACCTCCTCAAAGCAGTAGTCCGGTACGTTGGCCACGGGGATCCTCATCCCACTGGCCGCCCGGAGGTCGATGTTGTCGATGCCTACCGCACTGCGGGCGATCACCTTGCAGTTTTTCAGGTTTTTAATGACGTCCTCGTCCAGCTGCTCGAAATGGCACATCACGGCGTCCGCATACTCGGTCTCCCGCATGATGTCCGCCTTGTCGTGCAGCTGCATGGGGACGAACTCGATATCGGCCTCCTTGTCGTAAACGTCATAGAAGGGCTGGATGGACTCGTAGCGGTAATCGGTCAAAACAACGCGGAATTTCTTCATGGTCTTGCTGCCTTTCCTCATTTATTTTCCGGAAACGCGCCTGCTTCCGGCTTCTCAGATCGCGCCGATCTTGGAGTAGGTGTCCGCCAGGCTCTCTCCGGCCAGCAGGCGGTCCCGGACGTCGTCCTCCCGCCGGATGGTCGCCAGGGCGCGCTCCACTACCTCGTCCAGCATGTCCTGGGGGATGACCGCTACGCCGTCAATGTCGCCGAAAACATAGTCGCCGGGGTTGATGGTCACGCCATCGATCTGGATGGGGATTTTGCACTCGTTGACCTCTGCCCGGCCCTTGGAGGTGTTGGGCAGATGGCCCCGGTAGATGAGGGGGAACTTCATCTCGCGGACGCTCTTCAGGTCGCGGGCCATGCCGTCCAGGATCGCGCCGGTGCCGCCCTTGGACTTGATGGCGGTGGCCATCAGCTCGCCCAGGATCGCGCAGTTGTAGTCGCCGCGCATGGTCAGGACCAGGACATCGTCCTTCTGCATCTGGTCCAGCACCTCGCACTGCGCCGTCAGCGGGTTCTCCGGCATGGAATAGACCTGCGTTGCCACAGCGGTGAAGGCCCTGCCGAATACCACCGTATCCGGCAGCACCGTGCCCAGCTCCGGCCCCAGGTACTGGCGGCGGCAGCCCATCTGGTCCAGCACGTCGCAGATAATGCCCGAGTAAAGAATGTCTTTCAGCTCTTCCATCGTGTACTTTTTCTCCATTGTAATATGCCTCCTGTTAATGAATGATCCCGAATTCATCGGATGTATTTTATAAATTAATAGCTAAATTTTCGAAAAAATCCAGACTTCAGGCTAAAAAAAGCTATAAAGTCCTCAAATTTTATGCAAACGGATTTTTTCTCAACAAATCATCAGATGTATTTAACGCGTTACACGCCGCAGTAAGCGCTGAAACCGCCGTCCACCGGCAGTATCACGCCTGTCACAAAACCGCTGGCCGTGCTGTCGCAGAGGTACAGCATCGCGCCCACCAGCTCCTCCGGCTCCCCAAAACGGCCCATGGGGGTCCCATCAACGATCTTCCGGGAGCGCTCCGTGTAGCTGCCGTCCTCCCGGAAGAGGAGGTTCCGGTTGATCTTCGTGGCGAAAAAGCCCGGCGCGACCGCGTTGACCCGGATGCCCACGTCCGCAAGATAGACCGCCATCCACTGGGTTAGATTGCTTACCGCCGCCTTGCTGGCGCTGTACGCTACCTGCTTGGTCAGAGGAGAGATGCCGCTCATGGAGGTGACGTTGAGTATGCACGCGCCCTCCACTCCCGCCATCCGCCTGGCAAACACCTTGGTCACGTTAAAGATTCCAATACAGTTCAGGCCGAATACGGCGGAAACGGCCTCGGAGGAGAGATTGAAGAGGGTATTTTCCTGCTCCGGCGGGGCGTCCAGGATGTCCATGGAGGCCCGCTCCCGGGTGGTGCAGGCATCGGCCGGGGCGATGCCCGCACCGTTGACGAGGATGTCGCAGGGGCCGTACGCCTCATAGATCCGCCGCTCCGCCGCGGTCACGCTCTCCAGGTCCAACACATTGCAGGCCACGGCTATGGCCTGGCCTCCCTCCGCCGCGATCTCCCCGACCGTCTTCTCCGCCGTCTCGAGACGGCTGCCGATGACAGCTACCCTGGCTCCGGCCCTCGCCAGCGCCTTGCAGAACGCGCCGCACAGAGCGCCGCTGCCCCCTGTGACGGCGGCAACCTTGCCTGAAAGATCCGCCCGCATCATTTCTTGGCCTCCTTTGCCTTCAGGCGCTCCCGTATGATGGGCCATGCCACGAAGAATACCAGCAGCAGCGCCAGCACCGCCGCCACAGGCCGGGTGACAAACAGAGCCACATTGTACTTTCCGGCCATGAGGCCCCGCCGGTAATTGAGCTCCACCAGACTGCCCAGGATGATGCCCAGGGCCATGGGCGCGGGAGAGATGTGCAGTTTCTTGAAGAGGAAGCCGATGAAGCCGAATACCACCATCACGGCGATGTCAAAGGACCGGACGTTGGCCGCGTAAGCGCCGATGACGGACAGCACCACTACGATGGGCATGATGATGCCCACATGGATCTCCAGGACTTTGCCGATGATCGGGGTCATGACGATCCCTTCCACCAGCAGGGTGATGTTGACCAGCAGCAAAAGTACACCCAGGAAGTAGATGAAATTGGGATTGTCCGACATGAAGCTGGGACCGGTCTGGTAGCCGTGGAGCTGGAGGCCGCCCAGCAGGATGGCCGAGACCGCGTCTCCGGCTACGCCCAGGGTCAGCATGGGGATGAACACGCCGGAGGTGCAGGCGTTGTTGGCGGTCTCGGAGGCGATGATGCCCTCCCAGCTGCCGTGCCCGAACTTCTCCTTATGCTTGCTCCGGCGGCGGGCCGTGTCGTAGGCCACCCAGGAGGCGATGTCCTCCCCCGCGCCGGGAACCGCGCCGATGAGCGTCCCGATGACGCTGGAGGTGATGAAGAGTTTGAAGTGGTCCTTAATCATGCCAAAGCTCTCCTTGACGTAGCCCAGCAGATCCCTTACCGTGGTCTTCTTGATATTTTCAATGAGATGGGACTCCGGGTCGGTCAGGGAGGTGATGGCCTCCGACAGGCCGAACAGGCCCACCATGGCCGGCACCAGGGATATCCCGGCCTTCAGACCGGAGACGCCCAGGGTGAAGCGGGTGCCGCCGTAAATGCCGTCTATCCCGATGCAGGAGACAAAAAGCCCCGCCATGCCGGAGATCAGCCCCTTGTAGGGCCGCTCGGCGGACATGCTGCCGCAGATGACGATGCCGAACATGCCCAGCCAGAAGAATTCCCAGTAGCCGATGAGCATGGCGGCTTTGGAGATCGGGTGGGCCAGCAGCATCAGGATGCACACGCCGACAACGCCTCCTGCGGCGGAGGCCGTTGTGACCATAACACCGGCACGGACGCCCTCTCCCTGCTTGGTGAGGGGGAAGCCCTCCAGCGCCGTGGCGGCGGAGGACGGCGTGCCGGGAACATTCAGCAGGATCGCAGAGCGGGAGCCGCCGTAGATGCCGCCCAGGAAAACGCCGATCATGACGACCAGCGCGTTGGCCGGCCCCAGCCCCCTCGTGGTGGAGACCAGCAGGGATACGCCCATGGTGGCCGTCAGCCCCGGCAGGGCGCCGATGACGATCCCGGCCAGCGTGGCGAAAGCCAGCAGGAGCAGGCTCTCAAGGTTCAGCAGGGACGCAATGTCCAATTGTACCGCATTCATCGATCTGTCCCTCCTTTACGTTGGCATCATGACCTTCAGGCCATAGTGAAATACTACATAGATCACCAGCACGGAGGATGCCGAGATGGCGACCGTTTTTAAGATGGAAATGTTATTGAACAGCTTGATCGTCACGCAGAGGAAAATGAAGGAGGCCAGCACAAAGCCGTACTCCCGGCTCACCCCGCCCAGCAC
>CAMWTG010000167.1 GCA_947177115.1 uncultured Clostridia bacterium | reverse complement strand
CACCGCATTTTCCCCCGCCTCCTTTTTACCGATTCTCAAGTGTGTCGACTATAAAAGGCCCCCTCCCGTGCACATCTGAGCGATCTGCCGGCGAGGGGGCCTTGCCGCCGAAATTCATCTTGCCATTCTCCCGAAAACAGGGTAGAATATTTCCATTGAGCGGCAGATGCCGCCACAAAAAGGAGAATTGCCGTGGACAAGAGATTAGAGCGCATCCTGCCCCGGGTGCAGAAGCCTGCCCGCTATGTGGGCGGCGAATACAACGAAGTAAAAAAGGACAAGCGGGAGGTGGACCTCCGTTTCGCCTTTTGTTTCCCGGATACTTATGAGATCGGCATGAGCAACCTGGGTTTCCGTATCCTGTACGGCGTGCTCAACGAGATGCCCGGCGTATGGTGCGAGCGGGTGTTTACCCCCTGGACGGATATGGAGGATGAAATGCGCAAAAACGGCATCCCCCTCTATGCGCTGGAATCCGGCGACCCGGTGGGGGCGTTCGACATTGTTGCTTTCTCCGTGGGGTATGAGATGGCCTACACCGCGATGCTGAACATGTTGGATCTCAGCGGCCTGCCTCTGCGGGCGGTGGACCGGGGGGCGCTGGCGCCGCTGGTCATCGCCGGAGGCACCGCCATGTACAACGCCGAGCCGGTGGCGGATTTTATCGATCTGGCCCTTATCGGCGAGGGGGAGGAGCTGTTGCCGGAGGTGGTAAATCTGTTCCGCCAGGCCAAACGGGAGAACTGGGACAAGCCCCGGTTCCTCCGGACGGCGGCGCAGATCCCGGGCGTATATGTTCCCTCGCTTTATGATGTTTCGTATAAAGAGGACGGCACGATCGCCGCCATTACCCCCTTGGAGGGTGCGCCGGAGAAAGTGGCCAAACGGGTAGTCCACGATATGGACAGATCCTATTACCCTGCGAAAACCATCGTCCCCTCCACGGAGATCGTCCATGACCGGGTGACCCTGGAGGTGTTCCGGGGCTGCATCCGGGGGTGCCGGTTCTGCCAGGCGGGGTATGTCTATCGCCCGGTCCGGTGCCGCAGCAAGGAGCAGCTTGTGAAGTATGCGCAGGAATCTATCCAGGATTCCGGCTATCAGGAGATGACGCTGAGCTCCTTGTCCACTAGCGACTATCCGGAATTGGTGGGTCTGTGCGACGATCTGGAGGCGTTCTGCGGAAAAAACCATGTGAATCTCTCCCTGCCGTCCTTACGGGCGGACAACTTCTCCATGGAGCTGATGCAGCGCCTCCAGCGGGGAAGAAAGGCGGGGCTGACCTTCGCCCCTGAGGCCGGGACCCAGCGGCTGCGGGACGCCATCAACAAGAACGTCACCGAGGACGATCTGACCGAGAGCCTGAAAACCGCCTTCTCAGGCGGGTGGAACGCGGTAAAGCTGTACTTCATGCTGGGCCTGCCTACGGAGACGGACGAGGACGTGCTGGGTATCGCCGAGATCGCCAAGCACGCCGTCCATACCTGGCGGGAGCACGCCAGCAACAAGAATCGGGGCCTGCGGGTCACGGTGTCCACCTCCTGGTTCGTGCCCAAGCCCTTTACCGCTTTCCAGTGGGAACCCCAGATATCCCGGGCGGAGTATGAGCGGCGGGTGAAGCTCCTGCGGGAGGCTATTACCGCCAAGGCCGTGACCTATAACTGGCATGACGGCGATACCAGCTTCCTGGAGGCCGTGCTGGCCAGAGGCGACCGGCGGCTGGGCCGGGTGCTGGAAAAGGCGTACCGCAAGGGGGCCAGGTTGGACGCCTGGAGCGACTGCTTCGACCTGAACCGCTGGCTGGAAGCCTTTGAGGAGTGCGGGCTGGATCCGGAGTTCTACGCCTGCCGGGAGCGGAGCCGTGAGGAGATTTTGCCGTGGAGCATGATCTCCTGCCATGTCTCCGACAGCTACCTGTGGCGGCAGCGGGAGCTGGCTTACCAGTCCGCCACAACCCCCGACTGCCGCATGAAGTGCAGCGGCTGCGGGGCCAATGTTGTGGAAGGGGGGGAGTGCTACCGTGGGTAAGCTGAGGCTGATTTTTACCAAGGAAGGCCGGGCGGTGTATATCTCCCATCTGGATCTGCTGCGGACCTTCCAGCGGGTGTTTCTGCGCCAGGGGATGGTGCTGCGACACTCCCAGGGATTCCACCCCCATCCTATTATTTCCTTCGCCCTGCCTCTGAGCGTGGGGCAGGCCAGCGACTGCGAAATTCTGGACTTTGAAGTCAACGGGGACATGGACGGCGCGGGTCTGCCGGAGGAGCTGAACCGCTTTATGCCGGAGGGCGTCCGGGCAACAGACTGCTACATCCCCGCCCGCCCCGTCCGGGAGCTGGCGGCGCTGCGCTGCCGGGTGGAGATGACTTACGACAACGGCGTCCCGGCGGAAGCGGCGGAGAAGATCCGCAATCTGCTCCTGGGGGAGAGCGTGGTCATTCAGAAGCGCACCAAGCGCAAGGCTATGGCGGATATCGACATCCGCCCCATGCTCCACAGCCTGGAAATGATGGAAGAATCTGGCCTTCTACGCTTGGACGTGGTGGTTGCCGCCCAGAATCCGGGATTGAATCCGGCCCTGCTGGCCACGGCGGTGGAAGTCCATCTGCCGCATCTGGCGCCGGACTTCGTCCAGGTCCGGCGGCTGGAACTGCTGGACGGGGAGGGGAGGATATTCCGGTGATCCGGCTGGAAACTGTCGATCCCGGCAACTGGCGGCTAGGCCTGAAAGTATCGGAGGCACAGAAAGGCTTTGTCTCCGATGATATGCGGATACTGGCCCGTGCCTACGCCTACCGGGAGAGTCGCAGTCAGGCGTTTATTGTCTATCATGAGGACACGCCGGTAGGTATGGCCATGTACCACGACTGGGACGAGGGGAATGCTTACGATTTCAGCCAGCTCTTTATTGACCAGCGGTACCAGGGCAGGGGCTTTGGCATAGAAGCTGCAAGGCAGATCCTTGACCTGATGTGTCAGGACGGGAAATACCGAAAGGTAGTTTTGTGCTTCATTGAGGGCAACGAAGCGGCCAGGAAAATGTATGAAAAGCTGGGATTTCATCTGACCGGTGAGCGGGATGAAGATGAGATCATCATGGAAAAGAGCCTGTAAATTAAAGCGGAGAGCGGCCCATACCGGCTGCTCTCCGCTTATTTACAACTGTCTATCCCCGTTAGCCGGACCATCCAGCACCGCGCCGTCCTCCGCAAACCGGGACCCGTGGCAGGGACAATCCCACGTATGTTCCTGGGCATTATATTTCAGCGCACAGCCCAGGTGGGGACACCGCGGAGCGGTGGGGGTCAGCAGATTGACGGTCGATTCCAGTACATTCGCCGCCAGCTGGGGGCGCAGAATAGTCCGGGAAGGAGCGGCTGCGTCCGCATAAGGATTTTCCCGCCCCGTTACCATGTCTGCCAGCAGTTCCGCCGCCGCCATGGCTCCGGTCATGCCCCACTTGTTGAAGCCGGAGGCCGTATACAGCCCCGGCGTGTGCTTGCCGTACTGCCCCACATAGGGCGCGCCGTCCAGGGACATGCAGTCCTGAGCCGCCCAGCGGCCAACGGCCTTTGCATGTGGGTAGTACCGCCGGGCCGCGTCCTCCAGTTCCTGCCAGCCGCCGCCCTTTTTTCCTGTCCGGTGGCCTCCGCCGCCCAGCAGCAGAAGATTGCCGTAATTGCGGAAGGACATTCCCGTTTTGGAAGCATCCACATACATCCCGCCCACATCCGGCCCGTTTTCAAGGGCCAGCACATAGGAGCGGTGCTGGTAAAGTTTGAGGAAATATCCGCCGTGGTTGGTGATAAACGGGAAATGGGTGGCCGCAATGACTTTCTCCGCCCGGACCGTTCCCCGGTTTGTCCGCACCTGTCCCGGCGCCCATTCCAGGGCGCGGGTATTCTCATATACAGGCAGCTCCCGGGCCAGCTCCGCCAGGAATTTCAGCGGGTGGAACTGCCCCTGTCCGGGAAAACAGACCGCGCCAAGGGTGGGAAACGGCAGCGGCAGCTCCCGGACAAACCGGACCGGCGCGCCGATCCTTTCCAGGGCCTCCATCTCTTTCTCCAATTCCGCCCGACAGCCTGTTGTGTAGACAAAATTGTCCTTCTCTTCAAAATCGCAGGGAATGTCCCGGCACAGTGTCCGGTACCGGCCCAGCGCCGCCTCCTGCATCTGCCAGAAAAGCCGCGCGATATCCGCGCCGAACGCCTTCACCAGCTTGTGGTATACCAGGCCATGCTGGGAGGTGATCTTCGCCGTTGTGCGCCCGGTGGTCCCGCCGCAGAGACGGCCCGCCTCGATCAGCGCACAGTCGATCCCCCTCTGCCGCAGCATCCAGGTGCATAAAATTCCGGTGATCCCGCCGCCGATCACCAGTACATCGGTTTTTAATTCACCCTCCAGCGGCTGAAACTGCGGCAGCTCCGCCGTTCTGGTCCAAATAGATTCCATGCCATACATCCCCCTCTTTCGGGGATAGTATGCACATTTTGCCGCTGATTATCGGCCTAAAATGCCAGAAACAGATCCATCCGTACCCGCCCCGGCTCCACAGTTACCGCCGACCGGTCCACCATCTGTCCCACCAAAGCCAGTTCGCCCTCCTCGGTATATTGGTCCTCGCCGGTCAGTTCGCCGTAGGTCTCCACCAGCGCCGGGTCCCGAAACCTGGGCTGGAGCAGCTTTGCCATGTGCTCCATGCTCCGCTGATGTTCCGGGGAAAAATCACCCTCCAGATGCAGGTGCAGGCCATCTTCCTCCCGGGTCAGGCGCAGATCGATCTCCCGGCCTCCCGCCAGAAGCAGGGCATGGCTGAGCTCGCTGACGACATGGTTCATCCGGCGGCGGGCCCGGTACATACGCTTTTTCATCTTGGTTAATCCTCCTCCGGCTCCGGCGAGATGGACTTGATGATGGGGATCAGCAGAATACACACCAATCCCGCCGCAAAGCCGTTGTTGTAAAGATTCATCCCCCCGTGGAGGATGCTGGTATTTTGCACAATGGTCATATGAATAAACCCGGCGGCCATGCCCCAGCCCCAGCCGAACTGTCCCGCGACAGGGGCCAGGCAGGTACACAGAAGCGTAGCCAGCAGCACGCCGGGGGATGTAATGGGCACCGCCACCAGCAGCAGCGCCGCCAGTACCGCCCCGGCCATCACCGGCAGCACGTTCCGGGGATGCTTGCCAAAGCCGCCGAAACCGGCCATGGCCATGATGCAGCACACCAGAGGCCCGTTGAGCCGCACCCCCATGGGGTACAGTGCCAACAGATAGGCAAAGCCTACGCCACCCACCAGAGCCATGTTCACCAATGTGGGGCCCGGTCCGTCCAGAACAATGAAATCCGCCACCGCACGGCCCGAGTGATGAAGGATGTGCTTATAGTCCGCCCAGCTCCGGCACCCCATGACCGCTCCGGCGCCGAGGAGCCCCAGCAGCATCACCGATACCAGCAGGCACAAAAGCCCATGCCCGTCTCCGCTCCAGCCGGCCCCGGCGGTGAATTCCACGCCGAAGCCTTTCAGGACACTGGCCATCCCCAGCCCCAGGATCCCTGCGGCAAAGCCCACGTTATAGAGATTATAGCCCTGATGGATCCTGGTGGTGAACCGGGCGATGGCCGGCAGCAGGAAACCGATAGCCAGACCGCAGGCCGCCATGGCGGCCCACCGGAACCCGGGCCGCACCCGGACCAGCAGGAAGCTGACCATGGGCGCCAGACAGGTCCCGTAGAGGGTCAGATAGACGTATCTGGCAAAGCTCTCCCGCTTATACAGGGAATACAGGAAGCCGCCCGTCACGATGGGGGCGATGTTGAGCAGATTCTTTCCCAGCAGGGAAAAGCCTCCCATCAAAAACAAGCAGGCCAGGGCCGCGCCGGTAAAAGGCAGCCTCATCCGGCAGATCAAAAGAGTGCTCAGCAGCAGTACCAGCGCTGCATTCAGCAGCGCGGCCCCCACGCCGCCGGTCGCCATGGGATCGGTGATCAATCCGGTCTCGTTGATCTGGATCTCCCAGAACCCTCGAAGAAGGGAAAGGTCCGGTTGGGCAATCACGGCAAACACCGCAAACAGCCCCGCCAGCGCCAGCGGCAGAATATACAGCCGCCGGTCCAGTCCTTCGCTCCGCCTATTGGTCGTATCCGTTGCCATATGTCCTCCTCATCCGCACTTCCGATCCTGCAGTTTCCATTGTACGGGATGGACCGCCGGCTGTCAAGGGCCTCAGACCTGTTTCGGGCCTGTGGCGAAATCACCGGGGAGTGTCCAAACTAAAGATATTATGCTATAATAAGGAATTATGAGAATAC
>CAMWTG010000166.1 GCA_947177115.1 uncultured Clostridia bacterium | reverse complement strand
CCTGCCCACTCCTCCCACGGGATGATGTCATCCATAATCTCCAGAAATTCTTCTCACTTCGTTTTCTTCTTGCAGCTGCTGTACTCCATATCCGTAAATGTTTCCTGTTGCATTTTCGTGCTCCTCCCTATTTCTTTGTTGCTTCTATTTTACCATATTTCTTTCTTGCGGGGGAGGGCTGATTAAATCAGAGGTTCCCAAGATTTTGCAGCGTACCATATTTTCTCTGTGCCAGTAAATGACCATATACTTTACGCTAAGGCGGCGATAGGGGCTCCACAGCTCCGGCGGTAGATATGCTACGGTTAGTTCGGCAGAGGATTGCTGCTTTCTGGGTATTCTCCGGCTATGCCCGTCTTATGACCACTCCGTCTGCTCCCTGCGGCGCTGCCGCCGGAACTGGGTGGGGGAGAGGCCCTCGTGCTGCCGGAAAAAGAGGGAGAAGCTGCTGTCAGTAGGGAAATTCATCCGCCGGGCTACCTCGGAGGCGGTCAGATCCGTGCAGCGCAGGTAGTATTTGATCTTCGCCAGGCGGACATCGATGGTGCGCTGTTTAAAAGTGACGCCGTAGGTCTCCTTGAGAAATCGGTTGAGCTGGCTGGGGCTCAGGTGCAGACGGGCGCACAGCTCCTCCATCCGCGCCGGTTCCTCTCCGCTGTCCGCTACCTGATCGAAATAGTGATCCACCAGGAATTTCCGCCGGCAGGCATCGTCCAGCGCGCTGCCATCTCCCGCCCCTTCCTGGCGGCACAGCTGGAACACACGGCCCAACAGGGCCGCCAGCAGGCCGGAGGTTTCCAGAGTCCGGCCCCGCTCCGCCGCTTCGCCCAGCAGGGCCAGCAGCTCCGCCATCCCACTGTCCAGAGGGAGGTGGAAACAGCCGGATTGGCCGAGGGCCGTCAGGATGCGTTCCATCTCCCCGCTCCTACCGCCCCGTTCCCAACGGCTGGCCAGAAAGCGAATAGACGAGCGCTTTTCCCGGTGCCCCGCGTCCAGAATGCTAGCATGGCGCACATGGGGAGGGAAGAGGAACACCGTATCTTCCCGGTAGCCAAAGGCGGCGCCGTTGGCAAACTGGAATCCCGCCCCCCCCTGGCACAGGAGAAGCTCGTAACTGGCGTGGTAGTGTTCCTCTGTAAAGTTTTCTTCTGCCGTCCGGCCCAGTGTCCCGGCGGCCAGAAAGCATTCCAGCAGACTGCCGCCCAGCAGCAGCGCAGCGGTCACATGCTTCTCTTTGGATGCCTGCTCCATCATTGATATCCTCCCCTGGATGTTTGGATGTTGCTTTTTCACCATGGCCGGCCCAAACATGGCAGTTTTTGATATGTCCGCGGGGCGGCTTGTCTGTTACAATGTCAGCATCACTATAACACGTTCCCGCATATTTGCCAATCATCTTTTTTAGGAGGAACTATTCATGTCTCATGTTATGAAGGGCGATGCCTCCGGCCGCGGCGCTGTGGCCGGCTATCGCGTGTCCATTCCCGCCCGGCAGCATCCCTACAGCGAGGAAGAGATTGCCGCCGTTGTCAACGTCATGCGCAATGTGGAGGGACAGACCCAGGGCAGCTGCCTTACCCAGTTTCAGGAGGAT
The DNA here is from genome assembly GCA_947177115.1 of uncultured Clostridia bacterium. Taxonomy (GTDB): domain Bacteria; phylum Bacillota; class Clostridia; order Oscillospirales; family Oscillospiraceae; genus Pelethomonas. Next base: position 4,728 of record CAMWTG010000166.1, on the reverse strand, counting down.
TTTGCCGCCTACACCGGCGCCAGACACGCTTTTGCCGTGGATAACGCCACCAATGCCCTGAGTCTGGCGGCGACCCTGTGCGGCATCAAGCCCGGCGATGAGGTCATCATCCCCGCCTACACCTTCTGCGCCAGCGCTATCCCCTTTGGCAAGGCCGGCGCCAGGATCGTCTGGGGCGACATTGATCCGGACACCTGGACCATTGACCCGGAGGACATCCGCCGGAAGATCACCCCCAAGACCAAGGCTGTGGTCTGCGTCCACCTGCTGGGGATGCCCTGCAATATGCCCGCCATCCTGGCTATCGCCAAGGAGCATGGCCTGAAGGTGGTGGAGGATTGCGCCCAGGCGCTGGACGCCCGCATCAACGGACAGCATGTGGGCACCTTCGGCGACTACGGCTGCTTCAGTTTCCACGGGGCCAAGACTATGACCACCTTGGGAGAGGGCGGTATGCTGACAGTGCGCTCCGATGAAGACGCGGCCCTGGTTCCCGGTATCCGGCATAACGGCTGCTGCGGCTTCGATTTTCCGCGGGAGAGATATTGGTCCCCCGCCATGAGCAATGTGGATCTGGATATCGAGGGCTTCTGGCCCAACAACTTCTGTATCGGGGAGGCCCAGTGCGCCTTGGGCAGTGTGGAGCTGAAGAGTCTGAAGAGCCACACCGACCGGATCATCGCGCAGAACGACAAGCTGAGAGAGCTCCTCGCCGATGTGCCGGAGATCTCCTTCAACAAGATCCCCGAGGGCTACCGTCATGTCCGCCATCAGTACGTCCAGCACTTTGACGGCAGCGCCTTCGGCAAGAACCGGGATGACCTGCTGGATCTGCTGACGGAGAAATACGGCATCCGCAGCATTGTGCAGTATTACCCGCTCTACCGCTACCCCCTGTTCCAGAAGCTGGGTGCAGGCGAATTTGACTGCCCGGTGCTGGAAAAGTGGTGGGACAACTCCTTCAGTGTGCCCATGTGGTGCGGCATGGAGGATGATGTGCTGGAGATCATTGCCGGTTCCATCCGCTCCGCCGTGGCGGATCTGAAAAAGTGACGGCCCGGATCACCGGCGGCGTCCTGGTCCCGCTGTGCTCTCCCTGCGATAAGGAGGACCGTTTTCAGCTCCAGCCCTACCAGGAGGGGCTGAAGGCCTGTCTGGACGCCCCGGTCGATGGCTTTTACGTCTGCGGCGGTACCGGCGAGGGGAGCAGGATGCTCCCCTCGGAGCGGGAGATGGCCTGCGCAGCGGCGGTGGAGCTGGCACGGCCTGCCGGGAAGAAGGTACTGGTCCAGGTTGGAGCGGCAGACTGTAAAACTTCCTTGGAACTGGCCCGCCGGGCTTCGGAGGCCGGGGCGGACGGCGTGTCGACCGTTCCGCTGCCGGGGCTGAGCTGGGAGGAACAGATGGCGTATTACGCCGAACTGCCCCAGGTTTCCGGTTTGGAGACGGTCCTCTATTACACGCCGGGCTGCACGGCCTCTTTGGAACAGATGGAGCAGGCCATGGCCCTGCCGGGCGTGACGGGGATCAAGTCCTCCACCAATGACTTTTTTTTCACCATGCAGTTGCTCTCCGCCAAGCCGGAGGGAGTATCCCTCTTCAACGGTAAGGATGAGTACCTGGCTCCTGCGGTGATCCAAGGGGCGGAAGGAGGGATCGGCATGTGGGCGGCGGCGTTCCCCCATGCCTACGCGGCCATCTGCCGCCATGCGGCGGCGGGAGAGCTGGCGGAGGCGTTTGCCCTTCAGACTGCGCTGAACAGGCTGTGCTGTGTGGTATTCCGGTTTGGGCTGCTGCCCGCGTTCTCGGCTATCCTGGAGCATCGCGGCCGGTGGAGCCGGGTTTTCCGCCGGGGGGCCGGGGACTTTGACGAGGCGTTTTCCCGGGCGTTTTTCGCCCAGGCGCTTCCCTGCATCCAACAGCTGGAGGCGGCGGAGAAAGGAGCGGAGGAATGAACTGCGCAAAGGACAATAAGCTTGCTGTTTTTCCCATTACTTTGGGTACAATGACTTACGGGAATCCCGTGGGGTTTGATCAATCCGTGAGCTGACCCGGTACGCGCTGTCCAGGGGGATCGACCACATTGACACGGCCAATATGTATGAGGGCTATGACCGCACCCCCGGCAGTGCCGGCGGAGCGGCGGAGCGTATCATCGGCAAGGCCATTGCCGGTATGGACCGCAGCCGCATCCGGATCGCCACCAAGCTGGGGATGAAGGTGGGCACGGAGCCGGTGGACGCGGGCACATCCGCCGCGGCGATCCACACCCAGCTCTCCCGCAGCCTGGAGCGGCTGGATACCGGATATGTGGATATCTACTATCTCCATTGTTTCGATGGGAGCGTCCCCTTTGAGGAGATGCTGACGGCCCTGGCGGAGGAGCAGGAGGCAGGCCGCATCCTGCACTATGGCGTGAGCAACTATTCCGCCGGGCAGCTTTCTGCGCTGCTGGCGGCGGCGGACCGGACCGGTCTGCCTCGTCCGGTGGTGTGCCAGCCGCCGCTGAGCCTGTTGAAGCAGGACGCATGTGTGGACCTGCTGCCCCTGTGTCAACGGGAGGGCATCGCGGTCATCCCCTATCAGATCTATCAGGGAGGTCTGCTTACCGGCAAATACCGCCGGGGGGAGGATGTGCCCGCCGGGTCCCGGGGGGCGGAGATGCCCAGCTGGCTTATGGCCAGGGACGATGCGCTCTTCGACCGGCTGGAGGCTGTAGAGGCAGCGGCGGCGGAGCGGGGACTGACCATGGCCCAGTATGCGCTGCGGTGGGTTCTGGAGCAGCCCGCCGTGGTCTCCGCCATTGTGGGCGTCAAGTCTCAGAAGCAGATCGACAGCGCTCTGGCGGCTCTGACGGACTGATACTTTTTCTTGAAAAAGTATCAAAAGGAACTTTGATCTTGAAATTATAGTCGACACACTTGAGAATCGGTAAAAAGGAGGCGGGGGAAAATGCGGTGTGGCAAGGCGGAGGACGCGGGCGGGCTGATGCCCATCAAGGACGACAACGCAGTTCACGCCATATTTTGACCGCCGAACTTTACCGATTTTCGAGTGCGTTGACTATAAACCCATTGCAATGCCTGAGTTTTCGCACGGTAACGATGCTGCGCTTTTAGTCAAGGAACAGTATGAGGCTCCCGGAGGGATGAGAGCGGGCCGGAGCCCGCGGAGAGGAGGATGCTATGCCGCAAGGTGAGCGGCCGGCCAGCCCGGTCGTGGAATTTTTGGAACTGTTGTGGGATCTGGCTGTGCTGAATGTGCTGTTCCTGCTGTGCAGTCTGCCGGTGGTCACCGCCGGCGGGGCGTTGGCGGGGCTGTGCTATGGAGCGGAGAAGCTGCGGCGGCAGGAGGGGAAACCCGGCGCCAACTTTTTCAAAGGGTTCCGGCGGAATTTCCGGCAGGCTTCTATCGCATGGCTGGCAGCTCTGGCGCTGTTGGCGTTCCTGTTCCTGGATCTATATCTTCTGATACAGAACGGGGCGGGCGGAATGTACTATCTGCTGCTGGGGCTGGTGTTCCTCTGGCTGATGTTCACGCTGGTATATCTCTATCCGCTGATGGTCCGCTTTGAGAACAGCCTGCTCCGGCATGTGCGGAATGCGTTTGTCCTCAGTCTCACCCATCTTTGGCAGTCGGTTTGCCTGACGGTCCTGGCGCTGGCTCCGCTGTTGTTGGGGCTGATTTCCGCCAGGCTGCTCCTGTATACGGCGGTATTCTGGCTGGCGCTGGGATTTGCCGCCGCCGCTTACGGCGCTGCGGTCCTGCTGCGGGGCGTATGGCCCCGGAGCGGGGATGGGGACTAAGAGAAAATGAGGGGTTTCGGTGAGGGGGCTGTCCGGCAAGGGCGGCCCTCTTTTCGCCGTTTTTCAAATAAACCGGCGATATTGAACAATTTATCCATTTATTGGGAAAATCCTCTATTTCAATTCCGGTAGAGAAATGGTATACTAAGTTACATAAACCAAACAGGCGGAAGCCTAATTTGATTTGCAGAAGGAGAAGAACGATATGTCTATTTTAGTTTGCGGCGGTGCCGGGTATATCGGCAGCCATACCTGTGTGGAGCTCATTGAGGCCGGGTACGATATTGTGGTGGCGGACAACCTCTGCAACGCCAGTGAAGAGGCTCTGCGCCGGGTGGAGAAGATCACCGGCAAGGCCATCCCCTTTGTCAAAACGGAGCTGTGCAATGAAAAAGAAGTGGAGGATCTGTTTGTAAACCACCCCGGCATTGACGCGGTGATCCATTTTGCCGGTCTGAAGGCGGTGGGCGAGAGCGTGGCGAAGCCTTTGGAGTACTACGCCAACAACCTCATCAGCACCCTCTACCTCCTCCAGGCCATGCGGCGGCATGGGGTGAAGAACTTCGTGTTCTCCTCCTCCGCCACAGTGTACGGCGACCCCGCCACCGTGCCCATCCGGGAGGATTTCCCCACCGGCGGCACCACCAACCCCTACGGCACCTCCAAGCTGTTCCAGGAGAAGATGCTGATGGACATCTGCGCCGCCGACAAGGAGCTGAACGTAGCCCTGCTGCGGTACTTCAACCCCATCGGAGCCCATGAGAGCGGCCTGATCGGCGAGGATCCCAATGGCATCCCCAACAATCTGGTGCCCTATATCGCCAAGGTAGCGGTGGGCCAGCTGGAGAAGGTCCATGTCTACGGCAACGACTACAACACGCCGGACGGCACCGGCGTGCGGGATTATATCCATGTGGTGGAT
>CAMWTG010000165.1 GCA_947177115.1 uncultured Clostridia bacterium | reverse complement strand
GTATCATGACACCGGCTTTTCTAATTTTCTGCGGCAAAACCACGGAAACAAATTGGAATGACACCAAAACGGCGCTTTCCGGTGAGGAGCCGTCTCCCCATGCCGGAACTCGCCGCGGCGGCTATGGCCGGAAAGCGGTCTATATGGAGGGCGGGCTTATGGACTATTCAGGGGAACTTTTAAAACGGGCCGGAGACGAAGCTCCGCTGATCGAGGAACGGGAGCGGCACAGCGGCATGCGGAGCGTTCAGAATCTGGAGGCCGTTATCAACGAGGGCCTTCGCACCGCCCTGCTGGAGGAAACTCCCGACCAGTCCCTGGAGGTGCTGCTGGAGCACTTGGGAAAAGCGTTAAATGGGGAACGGACCTACATATTTGAGCAGAACGAGTCCGGCGGCGATGACAATACCTATGAGTGGGTGGCCGATGGAGTGGAGCCGGAAAAGGAATATCTCCAAAATGTTCCTCCGGAGGTATGTGCAAGCTGGTACCGGAAGTTCCGGGTCGGCGAGCATATCGTGATCGAGCGCCTGGAGGATATCCGGGAAACGGAGCCGCTTCAGTATGAAAACCTGAAGCGGCAGAACATTCACTCCCTTGTGGTGGTTCCCCTTTATGACGGCAAAAGGATCATTGGCTTTTACGGCGTGGACAATCCCCCTGTGCGGTCGCTGGAATATGCGTCGAATATGCTCCAGACCGCGGCGTATTTTATCGTATCCTCCCTGAAGCGGCGGAATCTGTTCCGGGAGCTGCAAAAGCGGAGCTATAACGTTCTTCATGCCCTCAGCGTGGACTATCTGGGCATCTATCAGGTGAACTTCGATACCGGCGAATGCGAGGTCTACCGGAGCAGCGAACGGACGGGGATCGACTGGGCCGCCCAGTTTAAGGACGGCTACCAGACGGCGGTGGAGCGGTATATTTCCCAATATGTGGTTCCCCGGGACCGGGATCGGCTCCGCGATGTGACAAAAAAAGACTATGTGCTCGCTCAGCTCAGGACCAAGAAAAAGTTCTCCGTCCGGTACCAGGTGAACGACAGCTCCTCCGGGCTGAAGCACCTGGAGCTTCATTTTTCCGCCACAGAGAAGACGGCGGAGGAGAACTGCGCGATTTTTGCCCAGCGGGACATCAATGCCGTGGTGGAGCAGGAGGAGAAATACAAGCTGGAGGCGCGGCAGAGCCTGGAGGACATTCTGGAGGGCGCCAGAACCGGCATCTGGACCATTGAACTGGAAGAGGGCTGTCAGCCAAGGATGTACCCGGACCGCACGATGCGGATCCTCCTGGGCGCGCCGGATGAGATTGGTCCGGAGGAGTGCTACCGGCGCTGGTTTGAAAATATTGAGCCGGACTATGTGGATATGGTGCAGGACGCGGTGCTGCAAATTTTGGAAACCGGACGGGCCGAGGTGATCTACCCCTGGAAGCATCCGGAGCTGGGGAAAATTTATGTCCGCTGCGGCGGCGTGCCGGACAAAACGTTTAAAAAACCGGGCGCCTGCCTGCACGGCTACCATCAGGACATCACGGAGACCATGGTGGCGCGGAAGAAACAGGAGCAGTCCATCATGGAGCTGCTGGAGCGGGTAAGGCGGGCGAATTCGGCAAAGAGCGAATTTCTCTCCCATATGTCCCACGATCTCCGCACGCCGATCAATGGAATTTTAGGACTGCTGGCCATTCTGGAAAAAAGCCCGGACGATCCGGAGCGGCAGCAGGCGTGCCGGAAGAAAATCCGCGTGTCAACGGAGCATCTGCTGTCCCTGGTAAACGACGTTCTGCAGGTCAGCAAGCTGGAGAGCGGCCGGCCGGCGGCGGAGGTGGAGGAGCCGTTTGACCTTCATGCCGCGCTGGAAGACTGCATTACCATCCTGTCCCCTCAGGCGGAGGAGGCGGAAATCCGGCTGGCGCTGGAGGAGGTCAGCCTGCGCCACAGCAGGTTGATTGGAAATCCGCTGCATTTGAAGCAAATTCTGATGAATGTCATTGACAACGCCCTCAAGTATAACCGGCCCCACGGCTCCGTGTCCGTCCGGGTAGAGGAAACCGCTTTCCGGAACGGCAGCGCAAGCTACCGTTTTGTGATCGAAGATACCGGAATCGGCATTGGGGAGGACTTTAAGCCCCACATTTTTGAACCCTTCACCCAGGAGCATCCGGATGCAAGGACCCACTATAACGGCGTCGGCCTCGGCATGTCCATCGTAAAGAAGCTGGTGGACCAAATGCGGGGAACCGTTGAGGTAGACAGTTCCCCCGGCAAGGGGAGCATCGTCCGGATCACCCTGCCCATCCGCGTTGACGAGGCGTGGCGGGCCGGGGAGGAAGAGCAGGACGGGCAGGGTGATATTGCCGGGATGCGCGTCTTGCTGGTAGAGGACAACGAGATCAACCGCGAAATTGTGGAGTTCATTCTTCAGGATGCGGATGCGGAGGTGGTGACCGCCGTCAACGGGAAAGCCGCTGTAGATGTCTTCATGTCCTCTGCCCCAAAAACATTTGATTGCGTACTTATGGATTTGATGATGCCGGTCATGAGCGGATATGAGGCGGCCCGGGTAATCCGCGGCCTGGACCGGGCGGACGCGAAGACCGTGCCCATCATCGCGCTGTCGGCCAACGCCTTTGAAGAGGACGTTGCGCTGGCAAAGGACGCCGGAATGAACGGACATCTGGCAAAGCCGGTGGACATCCGCAAGATGTTCCGGCTTATGAGCAGCCTGCGGTGACGGCGGGAGCGTGAAGCGGCCGGTATTTTTCAAACAAGGTTGAAACGTGAGGAGAAGGAAACGTATGAAAAGCGTGGGGTTGCCCCGTTCTTTAAAGGTTAGCATTGCGGCGGTTGTCTGCTTAAATTTGTTTGTGTTTTCCCTCCTCGGATTGTCCATCAACCGTATGAGTGAACGCACGATCGAGCAGATCGGCGCCGCTTACATGTCCGGAATGAACGAGCAGGTGTCGCTGCATTTTGAAACGATTATCGACCTTCGCCTGACCATGGCGGAGTCCATAGCGCATATTGCCCAGGGCGAAGGGAGCGCCGGTTACGGCTCAAAGGAGGAGATCGAATACGGCGCAAAAGCCCGGCATTTTTTCTGCGCCGCCCTGTATTCTCCTGACGGCGAAATTGAAATGATCTTCGGGGATCCTGTGGAGCTCAATCACCCGGGACCCTTCCTGGAGAGCTTGAAAAACGGGGAGCGCAAAGCCGCCTCTGCGGTGGACAGCGGCGGGAACGAGGTGATCTTGTTTGGCGTTCCCTGTGAATATCCCATGTCCGACGGAAGCGCCAGCCTTGCCATGGTGGTGGGGCTTTCTTCCAAATATATGGGCGAGGTTCTGTTCCTGGAGTCGGACAGCTCGCTGATGTACTCCTTTGTGATACGAAAGGACGGCAGTTACGTTGTACGGGATCAGGGCGGGAAAAACGAAAGCTATTTTGACCGGCTGTATAAAATCTTTGACGGCCAAAGCGAAGAGGCCTATTTCTATATTCAGCAGCTGACGGCCGCCATGAACGCCGGCGAAGAGTACTCCGTTATTTTGGAAAGCGGCGAATCGCGCCGGCACCTGTACTGCACCAGCCTGCCTTACTGCGAATGGTATCTGGTGACGGTCCTTCCGTTCGATGGGCTGGACCACGCGATTTCTGGCATGAGCAGCCACTGGCTCATCATAGTTTACGCCTCTTCCATCGCGGTGATCGCCATGCTTCTTTGTATCTTCTTTCAGTATTTAGGCGTATTCCGGAAGCAGGTATCTGAGTTGAAGCGCGTGAATACGGAAATGGACGCTGCGTGGAAAGCTGCGGAAAAGGCGCGGAAAGAGGCGGAGCAGGCCAACGCGGCAAAGCAGGAATTTCTCTCCAGCATGAGCCACGACATACGCACGCCCATGAACGCCATAATCGGTATGACGTCCTTGGCCGCGGCCAATACGCACAATCCGGACCAGGTGAAGGAATATCTGCGGAAAATCGCGCTGTCCAGCAAGCACCTGCTGGGTCTCATTAACGATGTGCTGGATATATCGAAGATTGAAAGCGGCAAGATGACGCTGAATGTCGAGCCAATGTCGCTGAGGGAGTCGATGGACAGCATCGTCAATATCATACAGCCCCAGGTTAAGGCGAAAAACCAGCGGTTTAACGCGGCCGCTTACGAAATTCTTTCGGAAACCGTGTGCTGCGACAGCGTGCGGCTGAACCAGGTGCTGATTAACTTGCTGGGAAACGCCGTCAAGTTTACGCCGGAGGGCGGGGCTGTTCAGGTGTCCGTATACCAGGAGGCGCTGCCGGAGGATGCTTCCTGTGTCCGCACCCATTTCCTGGTGAGCGATACGGGCATTGGCATGTCGAAGGAGTACCAAAAGCAGATTTTTGAATCCTTCAGCAGGGAGGACAACACCCGCGTACAAAAAACAGAGGGTTCCGGGCTTGGAATGGCGATCACCAAGTGTATTGTAGACGCGATGGGCGGCTCCATCTCCGTCCGCAGCGAACAGGGCAGGGGCAGCGAGTTTCACGTTGTTCTTGACCTGGCAAAGGCGGCGGAACAGGAGACGGATACGGCGCTTCCCGGCTGGAATATACTGGTGGCTGATGACGATGAGCGGTTGTGCGTAAATACGGTCCGTTCTTTGCAGTCGATTGGGATTCGCTCCGAATGGTGTCAGAGCGCTGAACAGGCGATGGAGCTGATCGCTGATCGCTGCCGCCGGAACGATGGCTATCAAATGGTTCTTTTGGGCGGGAAGCTGCTGGACATGAACGGGATCGAAGCCGCGCGGCAAATCCGCCTGCGCTGCGGGGGAGACGGCTTGATGCTGCTGCTCTCGGCCTGTGATTGGAGCGGGATGGAAGCGGAAGCCAGAGACGCGGGGATTTCCGGATTTATTTCCAGGCCGCTGTTCCGGTCCACTCTGGTTGATGCTTTGAAGATGTTTGCCGGTACCGCCGGCGAGAAAACCGCCGAGGCGCAAACGGCGGCCGACCGGACGCTCCGGGGAAAGCGCATTTTATTGGCGGAGGATAACGAGCTCAACTGGGAAGTTGCCAAGGAGCTGCTTTCTGTCCTGGAAATGGAACTGGATTGGGTTGAAAACGGGCAGATCTGCGTCTCAAAATTTGAGAAATCCCCTGTTGGATATTACGATGCGATTCTTATGGACGTACGGATGCCCGTGATGGACGGCTATGAAGCGACCAGGACCATTCGGGGCCTGGAACGCGGCGACGCGGATATCCCCATTATCGCCATGACTGCCGATGCGTTTTCGGAAGATATTCAAAAGTGTTTGGCATGCGGAATGAACGATCATTTGGCGAAACCAATTGATATTCAGGCTGTCTCGCAAAAATTGAAAAGGTATGTGAAATAAGCCCGTCATCCCTCGACCCGCATCGCGGCTCCATCAAGATTGAAGGCACCGGCGGCCTCAAGGAAGTCCTCAAGACCAACGATGTTGAGATGTCTATCGCCTTCAACGATAACCCCGATAACGATGCGTTCCGCAAGGCTTATATCGCCGTCATCACCAGCCTGAAGAATGCGGCTGTTACAAGAGCATCGCCAGCGTGCCTATGACGGTCAGGACAAGGCCAATCCCTGATTTCTTCGTCAGCTTCTCATGGAATACGGCATAGGAGAAGGCCACAGTAACCAGAATGCTCAGCTTGTCAATGGGGACCACTACGCTGGCCGGACCGCTCTGCAACGCACGGTAATAGCAAAGCCAGGAAGCGCCCGTGGCAAGCCCGGACAGGCAGATGAAGCCCAATTCTCCCCTTGGGATCTGCCGGAGCGTCCGCTGCCTTCCTGTGATCCATACCATCCCCCAGGCCATGACCAGCACCACGGCTGTACGGATGGCGGTCCCCAGGTTGGAATCAATACCGGAAATTCCGATCTTTCCCAAAATCGCGGTCAGACTGGCAAAGATGGCCGAACCAAAGGCATAGAGCATCCACACCCCATTTCCGTTCTCTGTGGCCTGGGACTTCTTTTTCTCGATCATCAGCCAGGTACCGGTAGCGATGCAGACAACTCCCGCCATACCTGCCGCGCTGATTGGTTCGCGCAAAAAGAAAAATGCCAGCAGAACGGTCAAAACCGTGCTGGATTTGTCAATTGGAACTACTTTGTTGATGTCGCCTGTCTGCAATGCCTTGAAATAGCAGAGCCAAGACGCGCCGGTGGACGCCCCGGACAGCGCCAGGAACAGCAGGGTTTTTCCTCCAATGCTGCCGGCAGGCCAGGCGCCGGTCATGGCGACCATAATCCACGAAAATACCAAGACAATGACCGTGCGGATGGCCGTTGCCAAAGTGGAATCGGTTTCCCTGATCCCGCATTTTGACAG
>CAMWTG010000164.1 GCA_947177115.1 uncultured Clostridia bacterium | reverse complement strand
CGTGGGCTGATAGGTTGGCGTCTGGTTAGAAATTCGCACAATGCATCCTCCTCATTTGCAATTGTAAAAATCAGGCATCGCTCTCCAAAAGTTTGTCCAGCCAGGCGAAGAGGTCATCCGCCGTTTGGAAGGTGCCGATAGCATGGTCCTGGAAACACGCGTTCCAACCGCCGCTGAGATACGCGTTGTATTGTTTCAGGACATGGGTGCTCGTGTGCTCTATTATTTCATCTAAACTGGCGACAACCGCAGTAGAGCCCATAGCATCATATCTCTGCTCTTTGGTGATCACGCCCAACTGTTCCATAGTTTTCAGCGCGTCCACCCGCTCCTCCCAGGAGAGATCGCCGGTGTAATGCCCTTTCAGATAGGCAAGATTCTCCTCGGTCGGTCCCCAGGAATCGGGAAGGTCCTGGGGAGGCTGCTGCGCTTTCCATGCTTCATAGCTTTCCAGCAGCTTCAGATAAGGAGACGAGTCCATCTCGTCCGCATTCCGCCAGGCGGCTCCCTCGGCGCTTACCTCCAGCTGGTCCGCATGGCGGCTGACTGCGATGTCCAGCTGCTTGCCAAAGGAACCGGCCCCGAAACTGGTCCGTTGCGCACCGGCCGTGGGCTGATAGGTTGGCGTCTGGTTAGAAATTCGCACAATGCATCCTCCTCTAAAATATACACTCAGAATGTCGAATTGAAATATACATCGACTTGCGCCATAGAACTAAGTTCTTTTTTTGCGTATGCGCTATAATAATAAAAGCCACCATACAATCCAATACTGTATGTACCGGTGGTATTTTCAGGGATCCGGAATGTCGCTCCGACCGGACGATCCGAATCATTCCGGCCAACATCTACTCGAATGGATTTTCCCTCAATACAATCGCCGCTTGTTGTAAATTGAAAATATTTTCCATAAGATCCCTTTCCATCGGCATAAAGGGAATACCTTGATGCAAAAACCCAAACGTTAGCATCCATATCAAACTTTTCCTTGAACTGATTCAAGAGATTTGTTGTCTCTGCAGTACTAAGCCGACAAGAACCATTTTGCTGATTGGCAGCGGGATAATTATGGATTTTGTTGATATTGTAATCAACGATATATTTACCCGTGCTTTCTATATAATAAGCCGGATAAACGACCACGTATTGAACTCCAATACGCATTCCATTAGGAACAACCACCGCGCGGGGTGACTCAGCGCCAACTGCCGCCAACGCGGACGGTGCCAAAAGCGACCCCACCATGCACACGGCCATCAACAGGCTGAACAACTTCGTAACATACTTTTTCATTAGTCTACATCCTTTCTTGTTGGTTGTCAATATTTCTCTTTCCTTTCACAGGGGAATCAATTTTTAAGGCAGACAGCCCCTACACAGTCTGTGCGATTGAGGGGATTGTCAGGCGAAAAATTGATTTCCCTGTTCCTTTCAGGATTCCTTTTGCCGGGGCTCATGCCACCTCCTTTCCGGATATGAAAAGAATACTCTATAAAAATTAATTTGTCAATAGCAAAATATTTTCAAAAAATTTTTCTTGCAAATTCTTAAAAACCGTGTATAATATACTTCGATGAGAAATGGGGGACTTATGGCGGAAAACAGGACCTCTGCGTCTGTAGAGGAAAATTTAAAAAAAGCCCTGGTGGAGATGCTGGTGCTGGCTCTGCTCCACGAAAGGGAGTACTATGCGCCGGAACTGACCCAGGCCCTCGCCGAACGCAGCGGGGGCGCGGTCAACATCTCCTTCCCCTACGCGGTCCTGTACCGCATGATCGACCAGGGGTACATCCAGGAGCTGCCCAAGCGCAAGGCTCCGGACGGACGGCGCAGGCAGTATTTCGGCATCACCGATGCGGGGCGGCGGTTCTTTAAGGAAACCTGGGATGTTTACAAGGCGTTTACCGCCGGGGTGGACCTCCTGGTATCCGATGTATGTCCCCAGGAGGAGCGAAAGGAGGGCAAGCCATGACCCAGCTCCATCCGGCGGCGGAGATCTACCTTCAATCCATCCAGCGGCTGCTGGATGTGCCAAAGGAGGACCGGGCGCGGCTGCTGGACCGGTTGTCCAACGCCGTTTCTACCTATTGCGAGGAAAACCCGGAGGCTTCGGCGGAGGATATCACCGCCGTTTTCGGTTCCCCGGCCAGCTGCGCCGCCGAGCTGATGGCGGAGTGCGATCCCGCCGAGGTGTCAAAAGTGCGCCGGAACAAGCGGCGGTTGTTGTTTGCGGTGATTGCTGTTTTGGCTGCGCTGCTGGTGGCAATGGTGGTGTTTTGGTTCTATAGTGCCAAATATCAAATCCGCTATGTCGAAACCCATATTACAGAAGATGCACCTAATACAGGAGGTTTACTATCTTGAAAAGACGATTACCTATTTTGGCAATTTTGCTTATCTGCTGGATTGTTGCCGGAAACTATTGCGTGCCTGCCCAAGCGGCAGATACTTCTACAGTGGTTTCATATTTTGCTGACGGTTCTTATCTGGTTACAACGATCACATCCAATACCCAGTCTAACGAATTTGAGCGCAGTACCAAAAGCGGAACAAAACAGCAGGACTATTATAACAGTTCCCGTGAGCTCATGTGGACCTTCCGAGTTCAAGGTACTTTCTCCTATGATGGGCGCAGCGCAAAAGCCACTTTTGCGGATTATTCTTATGACATTTATAATTCAGCATGGTCCTTCGATAGTGCCAGTGCCTCTTACTCTGGTGCAACAGCGACTGCCACCGGAACTTTTGACTTTTTTGGTGTCTCTATTCCCGCTTCCGTCTCCCTGACCTGCTCACCCAAGGGTACGCTGTCCTGACGGGCAGCGGCCTTTTTTTGCAGCACAATCCCTAAAGCGGCAGGATCCGTGTAGGGGCGAGCATTGCTCGCCCGCACGATCCCAGGGATTTTCTGTTAAAAACGGGCGAGCAATGCTCGCCCCTACACAGATCCTGCCATTCCGGTGGCTGTCTGCCCCAAAATGGATTTCCGTGCCTGGCAGCAGGGAAATCAATTTTTAGGGAATGCTACCCTGTTTGTAGGGCCCGATGTCCTCATCGGGCCGTTTTAAAGGCAAAGCGGCAGTTCCAGCAGACGGGCCGATGGGGACATCGGCCCCTACAACACCGTTCCCTGCAAAAATGGATTTCCGTGCCTGGCAGACTTTTCCCTTGCATTTGACGTGCCTGCTGTACTATAATAATATACAGATGCCCCACGCCGGATCAATAAGGGAGGGATGCCCTTGTCTCAGAACTTTCAGGAAATGACCGAAGATATTGTCAGCCACCCGCTGTTCCTGCAGCTGAAAAGCTGCCCCCACCACGGCGGGGAAAATTCCCTGTATATCCACTCCGTTGCTACCGCCAAGTGCGCCTACCGGCTGGCCAGGCGGTTCCGCCTGCGGGAGGAGCGGGTGCGGGCCCTGACCCGCGCCGCCCTGCTCCACGACTTTTTCGGCTATGACTGGCAGGGCGAGCGCCACCGGCGGTTTATGCACCGCTTCACCGGCTGGCAGCGGATCCGCCACATGCACGCCTTTATCCACGGCGCCCACGCCGCCCACCGGGCGGGACGGCTCTTTCATCTGGACCAGCGGCAGATGGATGCCATCGCCAGCCATATGTTCCCTCTGGCCTCCTGGCCAAAGAACTCGGAGGCGTGGCTGCTGACCCTGGCGGATAAAATGGTGGCCTCCAAAGAGGTGGGCGAGACCGTGGGCTGGCATGTCAAAGGCTGGTGCCGCAGGATCGTCCCCGGACGGCAGAAACCGGAACAATAGGCACAGGCCCGGCATCCTGCAAGGATGCCGGGCCTTCCGCGTGCCGAAAAAGTATCAAACGATCCGCCCCTGATCCAACAGCCAGCCGGTGTCCAGCTCCCATGCCGCCAGGGTGATGTCCGGCTTGACCCGCTCGCCGTGGAAGTCGCTGCCGCCGGTGGCGTGGAGGCCGTATTTCTCCGCCAGACGGAGGTAAAGCGCCTGCTGCTCCGCCGTGTGGCGGGGGTAATAGCATTCGATGGCGTCCAGGCCGTATCCCGCCAGCTCCCGGACCAGCGCCTCCAGCGCATCGTCCGGCAGCTTCACCTGATAGGGGTGGGCGAAGGAGGTCTTGCCTCCGGCGGAGCGGATGGCCTCTATACAGGCGCGGGCGTCCGGTTTCCGCCGCTCGATGCGCTGGTACTCATCCGTGTCCAGGTAGCGGTCAAAGGCCTCCCGGCTGCTCTGCACGTAGCCCCGGCGGACCATGACCTGGGCGAAATGGGGGCGGCCGATGACGTCCCCGCCGGCCAGCTCCTCCACCTCCGCCAGGGAGATGTCCACGCCCTTTTCGTGCAGGAAGTCAATGATGCGGCTCTTCCGCTGGTCCCGTCCGGCCTTCATTTCGGCGCACAGCCGGGTCAGGGCGGAGGGCGCGGTGGAGAAGCCGTAGCCCAGGATATGCAGGCTGCGGTACTCCCGGGCGCTGAGCTCCACCCCCCGCAGGACCCGGAGGCCCAGCGCCGCACCGGTCCGGACGGCTTCGTCAAGGCCATCGATGGTGTCGTGGTCGGTGAGGGCCAGGACCTGCAGGCCCCGGTCTTTGGCTAAACGGACCAGCTCCGAGGGCGCGTACTGGCCATCGGAGGCGGTGGAGTGGGTGTGGAGGTCGGCGATCATAGGCGGGGCTCCTTCCTTACAGCTTGCTGAGATGGGCCATAAAGGCCTGCTTGTTTTCCTGGGGGGAGGTGGTGGGACGGCCCAGGTCCGCGCGTGCGCCCAGGGCGCATTTGATCTCGATGAGACGGGGGCCCGGGGCGGACCTGGCCCGCGCCAGTTCCGCGTCCAGTTCTTCCAGCGTGTCTGCCGCCGCTACGCCGGCATAGCCGCAGGCGAGGGCGATGGCGGGCAGATCAATGCCTCCCGCCGCGGTGGGCATCCCGCCTACGGTTTCGTGGGCGGCGTTGTTGATAACGATGTGAACCAAATTTTCCGGCCTGCTGGTCCCAATGACCGCCATGGCCCCCATGTGCATCAGCGCAGCGCCATCGCCGTCAATGCACCAGACCTTTGTCTCCGGCTTCTGCAGGGCGATGCCCAGGGCGATGGAGGAGCTGTGGCCCATGGAGCCTACGGTCAGGAAATCGTACCGGTGGCCCTGGCCGGCCTGTTCGCGGATCTCAAACAGTTCCCGGCTGGCCTTCCCCGTGGTGGAGACGACCGGGTCGCTCCCTGCGGCGGCGGCAATGTGACGGATGGCCTCCTCACGGAGGACCGTATGGCCGTTCCGGTAAACGACTTTTTTATCATAGGTCAGCGCGCCCTTGCGGACGACAAAGGCCGCGCTTTTTCCCGCCGCCAGCAGAGGGCGGAACCCGTCCATGGCGGCGCGGACCTCCTCGCAGGAGGTCTCCCGGTCGATAACGAAGGAGCGGATGTCCATGTCCTCCAGCAGCTTCAGGGTCACCTCCCCCTGATAGACGTGCTGGGGCTCATCACGGACCCCAGGCTCCCCGCGCCAGCCGATGATGAAGAGCACCGGGATGCCGTACACCCTGTCGCTGAGGAGGGAGGCGGCGGGATTGATGATGTTGCCCTGGCCGGAGTTCTGCATATAGACTGCCGGGATCTTGCCGCTGGCCAGATGATACCCCGCCGCCAGGGCGGCGCAGTTTCCTTCGTTGGCCGCGATCAAATGGCGGCGGGGGTCGCTGCCATAGAGATCTGTCAAGCAGTCGCAGAGGGCTTTCAGCTGGGAGTCGGGTACACCGGTATAGAATTCCGCGCCGAGGATATCGATCAGAGCTTCCGCTTTCATGAAAAACCTCCGAAGGTCACAGGATCTGCCGGTACAGCCCTTCGATGTCCGCCTCATCCAGGGGTACCGGGTTGTTTTGCAGGCGCTGGGCATTGACGGTCAGGAGCAGGACCGCATACTCCTTTTCCTGGGCCCTGGGGGCAGGGAGATCCAGGGCGGTGAGGAGGCGGTCATATTTCCCGATGGCCTCTTCCGCCGAGGCGCAGCCCATGGCCTCCGCCAGGGCGCGGAACGTGTTTTCCAATTCCTGCGGATGGGTAGCCTTTTGCACATTCCGCACCATATAGGGCCAGAGCCGCCGGACGCAGAGGGCGGCCGCGTGGCCGTGGGCCAGCCCGTAAAGGCCCGTCAGGCCGTAGCACATGGCGTGGCCCGCCGTGGTCTGGGTCAGGTCGATGGCCCTTCCGGCCAGATTGGCCGCCGTCAGCATGCCCAGGTTTCCCGCCGGATCGTTCCGCAGATAGGCGTCCATGACGCCCAGCAGCAGCTCAATGGCCTGGCGGGCATAGTCCCGGCTCTCCGGGGAGGCCCGGAGGGACCAGAAAGATTCCATGGCGTGGCAGAGGGCGTCCAGCATGGAGGCTTTCCGGTGATAGTCCGGCAGCGTGTCCAGCAGCCG
>CAMWTG010000163.1 GCA_947177115.1 uncultured Clostridia bacterium | reverse complement strand
GGCGAAGCGTTTATCCAACGATGTTGTCGCGGTCCCTACCGTTTTGACACGAGGGCGCTCCCGGGGTGCGTCCCGTAGGGGCCGATGTCCCCATTGGCCCGCCGTTGACCGCCGTGGTCCCGTCAGAACGGGCCGATGAGGACATCGGCCCCTACGAAGGGCGGGTTTCCGACAGAACCAGCAATCAACCAACCACCCCGGGAGATCCAGCGCGAGGGATGGTAGGGACTAAGGCGACATCCTCAAACAGGAGCAAAGCAGCCGAAACCGTACACGCAGTCCGGTAGGCCGGACGGACTGAAGGATAAGCGAAAAAACAAATTCCCCCGTAATAAGGCGTTGCGCCCCGCGCAATGCCCAAGGGATTCTTAAACCGTAGGTTTAAGCGCGTTTTTGCCTACTTTTGCCGCGGGGCAAAAGTAGGCGCAGGGTCCGGGGCCGCGCAGGCCCCGGGCCAGATAAAGAACCAACTGCCCTCGCGCCCGCAGGGCGCGAAGATCACTCCTCGATCTCCGTAAACGTGGTACCCCCTTCCAGCACCCTGGTGTTGGTATACCCATAAAATTTCAAACGGTTCTGGGTAAGATACGCCCTCCTCCCCTTGGTGCAGACAAGGAGCAGCTTGGCATCCTTCTCCAGACCGGGGACTTCGCCGCCGATCTTCACAAAGTCCAGATACTTTTTCTCCGGCAGGGCGGGATTTTGAGAACAGTCAATGATCTCATACTCCTCTGCGGCCCCATTGGCGTACTCCGCCGGCGTCATGGAATCCAGACCGCCGTCCAGCTTGTTCATCAGGACATTCACGCTGTGGGCAAAGGGATGAATGGCGGTGGAGAACGGCGGCGCGTAAGCAAAGTCCATCGCCGCCAGCTGATCCACCGTGGCCCCCAGAGAAATAGCGGTCACACCGATATCAGTGATCTTATCCACCGCGCCGGCGCCCAGCACCTGAACGCCCAGCAGCTTTCTGGTTGCCTTGTCCGCAGTAAGCTTGATGATAAAGAGCCCCGCTCCGGGGTAGTAATGGGCCTTGTCATCCGTCACCGTGATAACAGACTCCACATCGTAGCCCTCGGCCCTGGCGGCGGTCTCGGTCAGTCCCGTGCGGCCCGTGTTCAGACCGCCGGGCAGCTTGGCAACGCCGGTGCCCAGCACGCCGGGGTAGGCGATCTCCTTCCCCATGACGTTTTGGGCCAGGATGCGCCCCGCAATATTGGCGGTGGAACCCATGGGGGACCATGCCGCCTTGCCGGTCTGGCGGTTGGTGACCATGGCGCAGTCCCCGGCGGCGTACACATCCGGCACATTGGTGCGCAGATATTGGTCGGTGAGGATGGTGCCCTTGCACATCTCAATGCCGGAACCCTCCAGGAAAGCGGTGTTGGGCCGGATGCCGATAGCCAGCACCAGCGCATCGGCCTTCATGCCCCGCTTGCTGGTGAGGACCTTCTCCACCTTCCCATCGCCTTCCACGCCCTCCAAAGACACGCCGGTCATGGGCATGATGCCCTCATCGGCCATTTTGTTCTCCACAAACTCGGAGAGCTCGGGGTCCAGGAAATTGGGCAGCACATGGGGCGCAAAATCAATGACGGTGGTCTTCACGCCCTTGGCGGCCAGATTCTCCGCCACCTCCAGGCCGATAAAGCCGCCGCCGGCCACCACGGCCCGCTTGATCTCCCCCGCCTCCACGGCGGCGCGCAGTCCGATGGCATCATCGGGGGTACGCATAACGAACACGTTTTTCAGGTCCAGCCCCTGAATGGGCGGCACAAAGGGAGACGCGCCGGTGGCAATGACCAGCTTGTCGTAGCCGTACTCCGCCACCTCGCCGGTTTTGAGGTCCTTTGCCTCCACAACGTGCCTGTCCGGATGGACGGCCACGGCCTCGGTCTCGGTCCTGACCTCGGCCCCGGTGAGGGCGGCAAACTTCTCCGGGGTGTTGACAATCAGCTCGCTCTTTTCGTGGATCACATCGCCTACGTAATAGGGCAGGCCGCAGCCGGCGTAGGAGATATCCCTGCCCTTGGTCAGCACCGTCACCTCGCAGGAGCGGTCCTCCCGCATCAGCTTGGCGGCAGCTTTGGTACCGGCGGCTACGCCGCCCAAAACCAGTACTTTCATCGCTCTTCTCCTTTATCATAAATATCTGTTTTCAGGATACTCGTTTTTCGCCGGGTTGTCAACCGGAAAGCGGCCCCCGTCAGGGACATCCATTTTTGCAGAGAACAGTGTTGTAGGGGCCGATGTCCCCATCGGCCCGTCTTGCCGGAACTGCCGGTCTGCCCTTAAAACAGCCCGATGAGGACATCGGGCCCTACAAAGAGGGCATCATTTCCTAAAAATGGATTTCCCCGGCCTCCCATCCAAGGACCTCCGCCAACTGCCGGATATATGCCGGTGTGGTGCCGCAGCACCCGCCTATCATGCCCGCCCCGGCCTCTGCCAGGACGGCCATATGCCGGGCGAAGTCCTCCGGCCCCATGCTGTAGTGGGCCTGCCCCCGCTCGTCCATCACCGGCAGTCCCGCGTTAGGCTTGGCGATCACCGGAATATCCACCGCCGCCCGGACGGAGCGGATGACGGACTCCAGCTGGTCCGGCCCCACGGAACAGTTGCCCCCCACGGCGGCGGCTCCCATTTCCTGGAGCATGGCCGCCGTCTCCCAGACGTTCCCGCCGAACATCAGACTGCCGTCCGCCTCTGCGGAGAAGGAGACCATTACCGGCAGATCAAAGTCCGCCGCCGCGTCCAGAGCGGCCACAGCCTCGTCCGCCCCCATCAGGGTCTCCAGCGCGAACAGGTCCACTCCGGCCTCCGCCAAAGCCTCCATGTGCTCCCGATAGATGTCATAGGCCTCGCTGTAAGGCATATCGCCCACCGGCTCCAGGGGACGGCCCAGTGTAGACAGGTCTCCCGCTACCAGGGCACGATTTCCGGCGGCCTCCTTCGAGAGAGAAACCAGGGCGGCGTTCAGCTCCACCAGCCGGTCCGTCAGCCCGAAGTCCTTCAGGCGCAGGCGGTTGGCGGAAAAGGTGGGGGCCATGAGGATCCGGCTTCCCGCCTCCACATAGGCTCTCTGGAGGTCCAGCAGGACCTCCGGGTGGTCCAAAATCCACAGCTCCGGCGAGACCCCCACCGGCATTCCCGCCGAGCGGAGGTTCGAGCCGGCAGCGCCGTCCAGCAGGACCGGCCCCCGGGCGGTCAGCCGGGAAAATTCCTCTTTTGTCATGCAGTCCTCTCCTTCGCTATTTCACTGAGTCGTGGTAGAGCGTCAGGATGCTCCCCATGACCCCCGGGTCCAGCTCCCAGCAGCGGGATTTGTCGATGGAGGCGTAGTAGTCCCGCAAAACCTCCTCCGGAACATCTCCGTCATACTGCTCGTCCAGCTGGCTGCCGGTTTCATTGACCTCGTCCGCATAGTCCCTGGCAGCCGGGGAATAGAGCAGGTTGTTGTGCCCGTCCCGGCGGTCCTCGCTGCAGATGAGATACCGCACATTAGGGTTGATTATTTCATCTTTTTTCGAAATAATACTCACCGTATCGTATCCCACCACAGTATCCCCGCTCCCGTGGAGGATCAGGATGGGGGTATCCGTGCTGTTGATGGCTTCCACCGCCTTCAGGCCAAAGGCATCCCCGAAGGTCAGCTTCTGGTTCAGCCAGATGAAGGGATACTCCAGGTAGATCAGCGGCCCGATCATCCCCTCGCCCCACTCCATGATCATGGGCATGGCCTCGTTGAACCCCGCCACGCTGGCGGAGGCGGCGATGTCATGGTCAAAGTGGAAGATGGCCGTCACGGCGTAGCCGCCCCAGCTGTGGCCGAACAGGAACACAGGCACGCCGTCAAACCGGCTCTCCCCCTCCACCCAGGTCAGGGCTGCGTCCAGATCCAGCACCGACTGGTTCAGGCCCGCGCAGTTCTTTCCCTCGCTGTCCCAGCAGCCGGTGTTGCTGTAGCACAGCACCTGGTAGCCGTGGTCCGCAAAATACATCATCTCCGGCAGGTAGCTCTCCTCACCACCGCCCAGGCCGTGGGAGATGACCACCAGTCCCTCGGGGTTGTCCCCGCAGTAGAGATGGCCTGTCAGGCGGTTCCCGCCGGAGAGGAAGGACACCGGTTCCCGGTCATAGCGGTCCGCGATGTCCTCGTAGAGAATGCTGGATGTGAGGCCCGGTTCCGGCGGCGTGGTGCGGGCGAAGGTGTCGTTCATTAAGATCTGCACCACAATGGGAGACGCGATGCAGAACAGGACCAGTAGGGCCAGCAGAATGATACCGGTAATTTTCAGGGCTTTCTTCTTGGTTTTCATAGCGTTTTTCTTTCCTTTGCTTAAAAGTGCTTATTGCGTTTGTTCCGCCGGGACCTTCGCCCCTTGCCGCAGCCGCCACCGCAGGCCGCTGTACCGGCGCTGCTGCTTGTCATTGGCCGCCATACGGCCCAGCGCGCCGTCATCGCCTACTACCACCAGCAGTTCCCGGGCCCGGGTGACGCCGGTATACAGCACCCCCCGCACCATCAGCGCCGGAGCGGCGGGCAGGGCCACCAGCACCACCGCCTTATACTCGCTGCCCTGGCTCTTATGTACCGTCACGGCGTAGGCCAGCTCCAGCTCCCCCAGCATGTCCGCCGTGTAGGTGGCGGTGCGGTCATCGAAGCGGATGCTCAGCAGCTCCCCGCCGGGGTCGATATCCTCCACCACGCCCACGTCTCCATTGAAGATCCCCGCCCCGGTCACGCCATCGGCGCGGATCCACAGCACATCGTAGTTGTTCCGGATCTGCATCACCCGGTCTCCAATGCGGAAGGTGGCCTCTCCCCAGACTTTCTGCCGCTTCTCCGGCGCGGGCGGATTCAACGCTTTCTGGAGGGCCTTGTTGAGAGCTGCCGTGCCCCATTCCCCCTTCCGGGTAGGACAGAGCACCTGGATCTGCCCGGGCTCCACCCCCATATTGTCCGGAAGCCTCTTCCGGCACAACTCCACCACCAGCTCCACCGCCGCCGCCGGGTCCCGGCGGCGCATGAAGAAGAAGTCGCTTTCAGCGGTATTCCGCAGCTCCGGCAGCTGGCCCTGGTTCACCGTGTGGGCCGCCCGGATAATGGCCGATGCCTGGGCCTGGCGGAAGATCTCCGTCAGGTTCACCGTCTCCACCCGCCCCGAGCGGATCAGGTCCCCGAACACGTTCCCCGGCCCCACCGAGGGCAGCTGGTCCGGGTCTCCCACCATGATCAGGCGGCAGTCGTCCTTCACGGCGGACAGCAGCGCGTGCATCAGCGGCAGGTCCACCATGCTCATCTCGTCCACCACCACGGCCTCCGCCGTCAGGGGCTCCTTTTCATTCTTTTGAAAGGTCAGCTCCCCGGTGTCCTCCTTCCAGGTCATGCCCAGGCACCGGTGGATGGTCTGGGCCTCCCTGCCGCACAGCTCCCCAAGACGTTTCGCCGCCCGGCCCGTGGGGGCGATCAGCAGGGTGGTGCAGCCCATCCGGTCCAGCATGGATACGATGCCCCGGACGGAGGTGGTCTTTCCCGTACCGGGTCCGCCGGTGAGGAGGACCACCCCCTGCCTGGCCGCCAGCTCCACCGCCCGCCGCTGGGCGGGGGCGTAGGTCAGGCCCTGCTCCTCTTCGATCTGGGCAATGATGGCGTCCACCCGGCTGGACACGTAGTCCAGCCGGTCCGCCTGGCAGCGGAGCATCCGCTCCAGCTTCTCCGTCACCGCCGCCTCCGCATCGTACAGCCGCCGGAGATAGCAGGCCTCCACCTTCGCCACCTTCTCCCAGCGCACGGCGCCCCGGCCAATGAGATCGTCCAAAGCCGTTTCCACCATATTGGGCGGGCAGTCGATCAGCTGGGACGCGGCGGCGGCCAGCTTGTCCCTGGGCAAAAAAACATGCCCGTTATTCAAATTGTAGGTCAACTCAAAAAGGACCGCCGCCTCCACCCTTCTGCGGCTGTCCCCCGCCATGCCCATGGACAGGGCGATCTCATCCATGACGGCGAAGTCCACCCCGTACAGCTCGTCCACCAGCAGATAGGGATTTTCCCGCACCGCGTCCAGGGCCCCACCGCCATACCGGCGGTACAGCCGCAGCGCCAGGGACAGGGGCAGGTCGTTGACGGATAAAAAATCCATCAGCCGCCGCATCCCGGTCTGATAGCGGTAGCTCTCGCTGATCTCCCTGGCTTTCCGGGGGGTGATGCCCTTGATCTTGATGAGCTGGTCCGGGTCCTCTTCCAGCATCACCAGCGTATTGACGCCAAAGCGCTGAACCAAACGGCTGGCGGTGGCCGCGCCGATGCCCTTGATGATGCCGGAGGACAGATACCGCAGGATCTCGTCCTCGGTCGTGGGCAGGTGGCGCTCCACCTGCTCCGCCTGGACCTGTTCGCCGTGGACGGGGTGGCTGACCCAATGCCCGGTGACG
>CAMWTG010000162.1 GCA_947177115.1 uncultured Clostridia bacterium | reverse complement strand
CAGCTCCCTTGGCATGACGCAGCTGCGGATCGCTGAGACGGAGAAGTACGCCCATGTGACCTTCTTTTTCAACGGCGGCAGCGAGGCGGTGTTCCCCGGGGAGGACCGGGTGCTGGTGGCTTCTCCCAAGGTGGCTACCTATGACCTCCAGCCGGAGATGAGCGCCGTAGAGGTGACGGACAAGTGTGTGGAGCGCATTGAGTCCGGGAATTACGATGTGATCATCCTCAACTTTGCAAATTGCGACATGGTGGGCCACACCGGCGTGTATGAGGCCGCTGTGAAAGCGGTGGAAACAGTGGATGCCTGCGTTGGCCGGGTGGTGGACGCGACCCGGGCTATGGGCGGCATTGCCATGATCACCGCCGACCACGGCAATGCGGAGGAGATGCGCAAGCGCGATGGTTCCCCCATGACCGCGCACACCACCAACCTGGTGCCCTTCATTCTGGTAGGCGCGGATGCAAAGCTGCACCCGGGCCGCCTGGCTGACATTGCGCCCACGATCCTGGATATCATGGGCCTTGCCTGCCCGCCGGAAATGGACGGGAAGAGCTTGATCGAGTGACAAAAACGCGGAGGACCGCCTCAGGCTTGCTGCCTGGGGCGGTTTTTTGCTGCCGTTCAGGATAACCGGCGCACGATCCATCTGCATCCTCCGCCTTGCCCTGCGCCTTTTTCCTCGCCTCCTTTTTACCTCCTCTCAAGTGTGCCGGCTATATTGTTACAATTTCGTTAATTTCCCTGCGTGGGACCTTCCTTTTTTGCGGCGGTTGTGGTAAACTGATGTCGAATTTTTCGATTTCCTGGAAGAAAGGGAGATGGTCTATGAGAAGAAAAACTTCCCTGAAAGGATTGCTGGCCCTGGCGCTGTGCGCAGTCCTGTCGCTGTCGCTGCTGAGCGGGGCGGCTTTTGCGGTGGAGACTTTTTCCGCCAGCGAGGACTGCGTGGCGCTGATCAAAGAGTTTGAGGGGTTCCGGTCCCTGCCCTATACTGACAGCAGCGGAGAGTGGTATATCGGCTACGGTACCGAGTGTGAGCCGGAGGACTACCCGGCGGGAATCACCGAATGGGAGGCGGACGAGCTGCTGCGGCGGCACCTGGCCGAGCGGGACGAGCCTATGGTCAACGGATTCCTGCTGCAATACGGTATCTCTGTTTCCCAGCAGCAGTTTGATGCCCTGGCCAGCCTGACTTATAACCTGGGGAGCCAGTGGATCAATCCGGAGTACCGGCTTTGCGCCTACCTCATCAACGGCATCGGCCGGTATACCGAGGCCGAGGTGGTCAATGCCATTGCTGCTTGGTGCCACTCCGGCACCACGGTGCTGGAGAACCTGGTGGACCGGCGGCTCAGGGAGGCGTTTCTGCTGCTTTACGGCGACTATGAATTCAGGGACACTGCATCCCGCTACTGCTACATAGATTTTGAACCCAATGGCGGGCAGAAGCCTGCCGACCAGGGGAGCCGGACGGTGTTCTATCCCACTGGCAGCGTATACGGCCCGCTGCCGGTGCCCACCCTGGCAGGGCAGGAGTTTTTGGGCTGGTTTACCACCGATGGGGTGCAGCTGACCGGCCAGGAAACCGCTGTCAGCTCCCTCCATGTTTATGCCCGATGGTCCTCCGGCGGCACGGTCATTCCTGACCCCACGCCCAGTCAGCCGAAGATCGACTACACCACCTGGGTCAACCCCTATCGGGATGTGAAGGAGAGCGACTGGCATTACACCTATGTCCGGGAGCTGAGCTACCACAGCATTGTCAAGGGCTATGATGAGAACGGAGCCCTTTATTTCCGGCCTGACGGCACCCTCACAGCCGGCGAAGCGCTGAAGCTGCTGTTGGTGACCGCTCTTCAGATCGACCCCGGCAACGCCGCCAGCGGTCATTGGGCGGCCAATTACCTGACGATGGCGGAGAATATGGGGTGCGTGGTCCCCGGAGAGATATTGGATCTGGATGCGCCGATCGGCCGGCTGGCCATTGCCAAGATCGCGGCCATCGCCATGCAGCTGGAGCTGAAAACAGGGATATCGCCCTTTGCCGATATTGACGATACCTACGCGCTGACCTTATATGAGGCCGGGATCATCACCGGCGAGATCCAGGGAGGCCAGCGGCTCTACAATCCTTACAGCAATGTGACAAGGGCGGAGATGAGCGCCATTGTTTCCCGCCTGCGGAGCTATTCCACGCCGAACGACCCGGCCAAGTCCGGATACATCAGTTATCGGGACAAGCTGATCCCGGTGGACTGGTCCGTACCTGCCGCGCCCTATAATAAGTCCCTCTTTGTCCGGGACGGCAGCCGGCTGTATTACAATGATCCCGCCTATACCACCGAGTGGGGGATCGATGTGGCCCGCTATCAGGGGGATATCGATTGGCAGAAGGTGGCGGGAGCCGGGGTCCAGTTTGCCCTGATCCGCGTAGGCGGCCGATTTGCGGAATCCGGAGATATTTATGACGATGTCAAATTTGAGGAATATCTGACGGGGGCCAAAGCGGCAGGGCTGAAGACCGGCATATATTTCTACTCCCAGGCTGTGAATGTTACCGAGGCCATTGAGGAGGCGCTCTATGCCATCGGAAAACTGAACGGCAGGCCGCTGGAATATCCCATTATCTTCGATTGGGAGATCTATTCCAAGACCGCCAGGAGCTATGGGGTGGACAAGACCACTCTGACGGACTGCGCCATTGCCTTCTGCGATACCGTGGCGCAGGCGGGGTATACGCCCATGATCTACATGGGGCTGGAAGTGGGCTATGAGCGGCTGGAGCTGAACCGGCTCACCGGGTATGATTTCTGGTTTGCCCAGTACAACAGCCGGAACCAGCCGGATATGTATTACAATTACCGGATCTGGCAGTATACCGACAGCGGTTCGGTTCCCGGAATCGAGGGGAAGGTGGATATGGATCTGGCCTTTATCCCTTATGGATAAAACAACAGAGGCGCGGACCGAAAACGGTCCGCGCCTTTTCTCGTGTTGTTTAACCTTCCGGCTGGTACGGCTTGATCTTCCGCACCACGTCCAGGATGGTGCCATCCCTGGCCTCCAGCACGGCAACCACCTTGTCCTCCCACTCCAGATCGTCTGGACGGCCCACCAGGGAGTACGCCTTCTCCTTCAAGGATTCAATGCTCACATGAGGGATGCCCGCATTGTCCAGGCACTCGATGAGATCAGGCCGCAGGGGGTTCACGGCGATGCCGTAGTCGGTGACCAGCACGTCCACGCAGTCACCCGGCGTCGTCACTGTCACTACGTGCTCGCACACGGTTGCCATCCGCCCCCGGGTCAGCGGCGTGACGATGATGCAGACCTTGCTGCCCGCCGCTGTGTCGGGATGTCCGCCAGGGGCGCCCCGCAGCACGCCGTCCGAACCGGTCAGCACGTTCACATTAAACCCGGTGTCTACCTCCAGCGCCGCCAGTACCACGAAGTCCAGCTTGTTGACAAACGCGCCCTTGTTGGCGGGGTTGGCGTACTGGCTGGCGGACATCTCATAGTGGCCGGGAGTGCGGTGGATGGAATTCACCGCGTCCAGGTCGAAGTCCTGCACATCAATGACCTTGCCCACTTTGCCCTTTTTCAGCAGCTCCACCATGGGACCGCAGATGCCGCCGATGGCCCAGCCCATTTTGATGCCCCGCTGGTCCATGTACTGCTCCAAAAACAGGTTCGCCGCCAGGGACGGCCCGCCTACGCCGGTCTGGAAGGAAAATCCGTCCTTGAAATAAGGCGTGGAGGCAATGACCTTCGCCACGTTTTCGGCCATCATCAAATCCCTGGGGTTCTGGGAAATCCGGGCGGCGGAGGAGGCGATCTTCTTGGGATTGCCGATGCTGTCAACCACCACCACCGCGTCCACGTCGATGGCCTCCACGCTGGCGGGCATGTTGGGGAAGTCCACCAGGCAGTCGGTGACCACCACCACGTGGTCGGCGTACCTGGCATCGCTCATGGCGTAGCCCAGGGAGCCGCAGTCGCTCTTGCCGCCCACGCCCCGGCAGTTGCCCACGCAGTCGCTGGTGGGCGCGGCGATAAAGGCGATGTCGATATGCACCTCGCCGCCCTCAATAGCCCGGGGACGCCCACCGTGGGAGCGGATAATGGCAGGGGTTTTCAGTTTCCCGGCGGACACCACCTCGCCCATGCGGCCCCGGATGCCGCTGGTCTGGATGCCCACCACTTTGCCCTGCTCGATGTAGGCGGCAATGGGGTCGTGGGCGTTGCCCAGGGATGTGGCGGCGATGGTCAGGTCCTCCAGGCCCAGCTCCTCGATGGCCGCGCGCATGACCATGTTCACCACGAAGTCCCCGTCCCGGAGATGGTGGTGGAAGCTGAAGGTCATGCCGCTCTTTGCCCCGCAGTCCCGGAGGGCCTGGGCGAGGCTGTCAACAATCTTGCTCTCCCGGGGTTTTTCGCACCGGCGCGTGCGGGGAGATGCCTTCCGGATGTACTTGCCATCCATGTAATTTTTCCCCTGATAAACCTCCCTGCCGTCTTTCAGCAGGAAGTCAGGGATATCACGTCCAACTGCGTTCTTCATACCAAATCCCCCTCATACATACCGCAGGCCTTCGCCAGCCGCAGCGTCCGCTCCGCGCCGGGAATAAAGGCGATGTCGATCATCTTCCCGTCCACGGTGAACACGCCTACGCCCGCCTTGGACTGCTCCCGGTAAGCCCGGACGATCTTCTCAGCCTGGAACACTTCCTTCTCCGTAGGCGCGAAGATCTGGTGGACCAGACGGATCTGCTTGGGATTGATAAGGCTCTTGCCATCGAAGCCCATGGCCTTGTTCTGGCGGACCTCCGCCTCGAAGCCCTCCTGGTCGTCCAGGTCGGTGAACACGGTGTCGAAGCACTGCACCCCGGCGGCGCGGGCGGCGATCAGCATCTGGCCCCGTGCGGCCAGCATATCCACGCCGTCAGGCTGGAATTTGGTCTGCATACACTTCCGGAAATCCCCGCCGGAAATCGCCACGCCGAAGAGTCTGTCGGAGGCGCAGCAGATCTCGTAGGCGTTGAGGATGCCCCTGGGACTCTCCAGAGCGGCCATGAGAAGCGTGCGGCCCTTCTCCACGCCGAACTCCTCCTCGGCCTTCTCCACGTGCTCCTCCACGGTTTTCACATCCTGTGCGCTCTCGCACTTGGCGATCCGGATGCCGTCAGCCCCGCCCGCCACGCAAACCCGGATGTCCTCCTGCCAATGGGGGGTATCCAGTCCATTGATGCGGACGATCACCTCGGTGTCGCCGTAATCAATAGATTTCAGGGCATGATACAGGGAGAAACGGGCGGCATCCTTCTGGTTTTCCGCCACGGCGTCCTCCAGATCCAGCATAATGCTGTCACAGCCGTAGATGTAAGCGTCCTTGATCAGGCCCGGCTTCTGGGCGTTCATGAACATCATGGTCCGGCGCAGCCGGAACCGCTCAGGCTTGGGACGAGGGATCATCGTATGGCACCTCCCCAGGGAATATTTTCCGCAGACTGTCCGCAGCTGCGCAGCACCGCGCACTCCACCCGGGCCTTCAGGGTGCAGTCTAACGCGCCCTTATCCACCACCGTGACCCGGGCGTTCTGTACGTCCAGACGTTCCAGAGTTTCCAGCACCGTGGCTTTGATCTGTCGCCCGTACTGGTTCATGACGGAGCTGGTGAGGCTCAGCTCGATGCCGTTTTCGCCGGGCTCCACCGTCACCTGGGCATCGCTGGATTCCAAGGTTCCCGCTGCGGCGGGTTTCAGGATTTCCATGGCATTTCCTCCCGTAAAGCATTCTTCTCCCGGCCCCGGTGGCAAAGCCGGGACCTTATAGCCGCATCATAGCACAAATTTTTCTGTAGAGCAAGGGAGGAGGTCGCTAAAAAGATTGAGTAAATGAAAAACGCGAGAAAAGGCCTATAGTTAACGCAGTTAAAAAAGCGCACATGTGTTTTTTAATCCGCCACCTGCCGCTGTACTGCACATGCCGCGGGTTCGGCTATTTTTAACGGACCCTATTCTGCTTTGCCGCAAAAGTGAGCGCAAGTGATTTCGTTACGGCATAAATTTCGTCAGGTCCTTTTTCAATTCCTCACATTCCTCACTGTAAATCAAAACCTGAATCGGCTTGCTTAAATCCAGACTATAAATTCCAAGCATAGATTTAGCGTTCACCGTGTACCGCCCGGATACCACATCCACATCGAAAGGGCATTGTCCTACCAGATCGACAAATTGTTTTACCTGGTCAACCTGTGTAAGAGAAATGGTCACTGCCTGCATGATAAAACATCCTCCTCATTCATAAAAGTTTGGCTCTGCTCCAAGGTGGGCATCGCCGGAATAGCGCCGCTGCCGGTAGTAGTCAAGGCTCCGGCGGCATTAACCGCACCGAATGGGAAAGCTGCGAAACAACAGAGAAAAACGCGGGGCGCA
>CAMWTG010000161.1 GCA_947177115.1 uncultured Clostridia bacterium | reverse complement strand
TCCGCCAGCCTGGACGGCGCGGGGCGCATCGCCCAGTTCTTCCAGATCACCCTGCCCCTCATCTGGACCAACATCCGCACCACCCTGACCTTCTTCATCATCTCCACCATCAATATGGCCTTCCTGTTCGTGAAAGCTATGGTGGCAAAGGGCATGGCCGATGTGGGCCTCAGCTTCATGTATACCCAGAAGGATGCGGGCCTGTACGGCTACGCCATGGCGGCCGGCGTGGTGATCTTCCTCTTCTCCTTCCTGCTTTCGGCCATGGTCAACAAGGTCACCAAGCGGGACGTACTGGAAATGTAAGGAGGGCCGGAACATGAAACAACAAAACAGATCCATCACCGCCGAGCCGGTGTTCAAAGCGTTCATCTACGTGGTCCTCATCACTCTGGCGATCCTGATCATCGTCCCCGTGGCCTGGGTGTTCCTGGCCTCCATCAAGCAGAACAGCGAGTTTTACGGCAACCCCTGGGCTTTGCCCGCCGGGTTCTACTGGCAGAACTTTGTGGACGCCTGGAATTCCGCCAGCATGGGCAGCTACATGATCAACTCCGTCATCGTCACGGCCCTGAGCCTGGCGCTGCTGCTGGTGATCGCCCTTCCGGCGGCCTACTGCCTGTCCCGGTTTGAATTTACGGGGCGGAAGCTGCTGAACACCTGCTTCATGGCGGGGCTGTTCATCAACGTCAACTATATCGTGGTGCCCATCTTCCTGATGCTGAAGGACGGGGACGTGTGGCTGAAGAAAGTGCTGGGGGATGGTTTCCTCCTCAACAACCTCTTCGTCCTGGCGGTGGTGTACGCCTCCACGGCGCTGCCCTTTACCATCTACCTCCTGTCCGGCTATTTCGCCACCCTGCCCCACGACTTTGAGGAGGCGGCGTACATCGATGGCGCGGGCTACGGATCCACCATGGTGCGGATCATCTTCCCCATGGCCCAGCCCTCTATTATCACCATCATTCTTTTTAACTTCCTGTCCTTCTGGAACGAGTACATCATTTCCATGACCCTCATGAGCAGCGCCAAGGGGCAGAAGACCCTGCCCGTGGGCCTTCTGAACCTGATGCAGGCCCAGCAGTCCTCCGCACAGTACGGCATCCTGTATGCCGGACTGGTGCTGGTGATGCTGCCCACGCTGATCCTCTACATCTGTGTGCAGAAGAAGCTGACCCAGGGCATGACCGTGGGCGGCTTGAAAGGATAAAGGTGAAATGAGATGAAATTCTGGAAAGAACATACCGCCCTGCGCATGGTATTGATGCTGGTCACCTTTGCCGCAGGCATCTTCCTGCTGATCTACGGCTGGAAGCAGACCGGACAACTGGGCGGTCTGGGGCTGATGCTGGTGGGCGTAGCCCTGCTGCTGGTGACCCTGGCCCTGTACAACAAGCCCTTTGAGGACCCGAAAAAGCGTTGAAAGGGAAATAAATTATGGAAAACAAGCAATTTGGCCGTGTGACCATTCCCACGGACGTGGACGTGGTACCGGAGACCCTGGAGCTGCTCAAACGCTGGGGCGCGGACGCCATCCGGGACTGCGATGGCACCGACTACCCCGAGGAGCTGAAAAGCGTAGACGCCAAGGTCTACTCCACCTACTACACCACCCGCAAGGACAATGCCTGGGCCAGGGCCAACCCCGATGAGGTCCAGCAGTGCTACATCATGACCGGTTTCCACACCGCCTCCGGCGGCCCTCTGTCCATCCCCCTGATGCAGGGCATCAGCCCGGAGCTGATGGAACCCAACACCCGGGACGACATCCGCCGCTGGTGGGAGGTCATGGACCGCACCATCGGGGAGCCTTTGTCCCCGGATAATTGGCGGTACGATGCGGCGGCCGGCTGCGTCATCATTGATGCCCCGGAGGTATTCCATGACTATACCGTTAGTTTTCTGGCCTACCTGATCTGGGACCCGGTACATATGTACAACGCCGTTACCAACGACTGGAAGGACTTTGAGCATCAGATCACCTTCGATGTCCGCCAGCCTAAGACTCACAAGTTCACTATGGAGCGTCTGCGGAAGTTCATCGCGGACCATCCTTATGTGGACGTGATCCGCTACACCACCTTTTTCCATCAGTTCACCCTGATTTTTGACGAGCTGAAACGGGAGAAATATGTGGACTGGTTCGGTTACTCCGCCAGCGTGTCCCCCTATATCCTGGAGCAGTTCGAGAGGGAAGCGGGCTACAAATTCCGCCCCGAGTTCATCATCGACCAGGGCTACTACAACAACCAGTACCGTGTGCCCAGTAAGGAGTTCAAGGACTTCATGGCCTTCCAGCGCCGTGAGGTGGCAAAGCTGGCCAAGGAGATGGTGGACATCACCCATGAGCTGGGCAAGGAAGCCATGATGTTCCTGGGGGACCACTTCATCGGCACCGAGCCCTATATGCCGGAGTTTGCCTCTATCGGTCTGGACGCGGTGGTGGGCAGCGTGGGTAACGGCTCTACTCTGCGCCTCATCTCCGACATCCCCGGCGTGAAGTACACCGAGGGCCGTTTCCTGCCCTACTTCTTCCCCGACACCTTCCACGAGGGGGGCGACCCCGTCCGGGAGGCCAAGGAGAACTGGGTCACCGCCCGCCGGGCCATCCTCCGCAAGCCCATCGACCGCATCGGCTACGGCGGCTATCTGAAGCTGGCCTGCCAGTTCCCGGATTTTGTGGACTACGTGGAGAGCGTGTGCAGGGAGTTCCGGGAACTCTATGAGAACATCAGAGGAACCACGCCATACTGCGTCAAAACCGTGGCGGTGCTCAACAGCTGGGGCAAGGCCCGGTCCTGGGGCTGCCACATGGTCCACCACGCGCTGTACCAGAAACAGAACTATTCTTATGCGGGGGTCATTGAAGCCCTGTCCGGCGCGCCTTTTGACGTAAAATTCATCAGCTTTGACGATGTGAAAGCCGATCCTCATGCTCTGGACGGAGTAGACGTCCTCATCAACGTAGGCGATGGCGACACGGCCCACACCGGCGGCGCAGTCTGGGAGGACCCGGAGATTGCGTCTACGGTGAAGCGGTTCATCTGGAACGGCGGAGGGTTGATTGGCGTAGGCGAACCCTCCGGGCACCAGTACCAGGGCCGGTATTTGCAGCTGGCCTCCGTGCTGGGCGTGGAGAAGGAGACCGGCTTTACCCTGGGATACGACAAATACAACTGGGAGGAGCATCGTGACCACTTTATCCTGGCTGACTGCGATGGGACAGTGGACTTCGGCGAGGGCAAGAAGAGCATCTACGCCCTTCCGGGCACGGAGATCCTGATCCAGCGGGATAAGGAGGTGCAGCTGGCGGTCAACAGCTTCGGCCAGGGTCGGGCGGTGTACATCTCCGGCCTGCCCTACTCCTTCGCCAACAGCCGCCTGCTCCACCGGGCTGTTCTCTGGTCCGCCCACAGCGAGGATCAGCTGAATCTGTGGCTGTCCAGCAACTGCAATGTAGATGTCCATGCTTACGTGAAAAACGGCCGGTTCTGCGTAGTGAACAACACCTATGAGCCCCAGTCCACCACTGTCTTCCGGGGCGATGGCGCCAGTTTCCCCCTGGACCTGGCGGCCAACGAGATCCGCTGGTACGTGATCTGATCCGGACTGCCGCCGGCCTGCGGATCGAACAAACGCATTTGCTCCTTTTAATTGTGTTGACTATACAGGCAAGCTTTTTGACCCCGGTCATGCGGGAAACAGGAGGAGGCGTTCGCCAAACAGCGAACGCCTCCTCTTTTATACGCTCCCTCGACTAAAAGCGCACCGTTATCCGGCAGAGGTGAAATCCCCCCGCTATATGTAAGGAAAAGATCACTTTTATAAACTTCCCGGTAAGCCGGAAGTTATCCTGAATACCTCCAATATAAAGCTTAATACTGAATAGAGATTACATAGACAATGAAAGCATACACTGATATATAAATTCCTTTTCTTATAAGCTGCATACGCAACCGGTGTAAATGCCAATATACGAAATATATTATTAAAGGGCAGCCAAAAGTGATATAGTGAAAACAAAATGCTTATTATTATTGGCGTAAATGATGTTTGCTTTGCATAATGTGACGTTAAATATCCTCTAAAAAACAATTCTTCTGTTATCGGTGCAATCAGCACATTGAAAATGCCGTAATACGCGCAAGTTATCATCAGCATGGGCTTTGAGAAAGTTCTAAGATACTCGTAATTTGTCCAGTCAAAACCTCTTGGCAAACTGTTAAGTACATTATTTCTTAACTCTGCAAGAACTTGATCTTCTATAGGCGCAATAAAAGCAGACAGCAAGCCTGCGATTCCGAAAAATACAAACGCAATGATCAGCACTTCCCAAATTGAACCCTTTTCTTGTCCTATAAATGCGCTTTGAAGGGAATATTTCCCATATTCCCTTTTACTTGCTCTCAAAATAACAGCCAACTCTATTGGCACTAAGGTAAATGTCCCCAAAACGCAAAACAATAATATATGCGGTATATTACAAAAATGTCCCAGCATGAAATAGCTAAAACTCAAAATAATTGTAGGAATAAATATTTTTAATAGAAGCCCTCTTGTACCTATTTTGCTCATCTTATCCCTCTATTCATATCCCAATCTGCCGGGCTGTACGCAAAGAAGCATCGTACCGCACACAAACAAATCCGCCTGGAGACAAATTCTTCCTGTAAACTTGTGTATTTTTGTGTACCAATCGCCGCCCAAACCCCTGATGCCATTGCAATACAAGGGGTTTGGGCGGTTGACACCTTTAGATTTTAAGAAAAAGCATTACACCTTTTTCTCAAAATACAAGAACGTCTCATCCTCCCCGGCGGGCCGCATGCAGCTCTCCAGCATCTTTTTGGAAGCCGCATTCTCATGATAGCACTTCCCGCGCAGGCAGCACAGCCCCAGGGAGTACAGGCTCCACTCCGCCGCCCGGCGGTAGGCCTCCGCGCCGTAGCCATGCCCGGCGTACTCCGGCAGGATCCGGCATCCCAGCTCCGCGCCGCCCTTATAGTCGAACCGGTACAGCACCGCCTCGCCGATCAATCTGCCGTCCAGGCGGACGGCGAAGTTGACCGCCTGCTTGTTTTGGAAGTCCTCCCGGGCCACATCGAGGAAATAGTCTTCCGTCCATTCTCCCTTCAGATCGTCCCGGTAGTCGTAGCCCCACCAGCGGTTGCGCGCATCGTCCAGGCACAGGCGGTTGTAATCCGCCTTGTCCTCCTCCCGGAGGCCGTCCAGGACCAGCCGCTCCGTTTTCAGCACAGGGACGGTATCCAGGCCGGACAACTCGTTCCGGGCCAGAACGCGTATTTTAGCGCCCAGAAAGGCGGGCAGATACTGCAGCTTGCTGGTCCGCAGTCCCCGGTCTCCGGCATCATCCTCCCGGTTGATCCAGGTCAGGCCCTGGCTGTTGGCGGCGGCGAAGGACTGGACGATAAAGGGATATACTCCCTCATACTGGGGCAGGGCCTTTTCGATATGACACACCAGCGTGTCGCCGCAGACCTCCGCCAGGGCAATAGCGATGATCTTGCCCTCCAGTTCCACGCAGCCGGTTTTTGCCCACTCCTGCCCTGCCTGCTCCATCAGCCGCCGGGCGTAGCAGACCTCCATCTTCGCATCGGCGTCCTCCTTATTGAACACCTTGTGGAACTCCCGCCAGAAATCCTCCACCCCGTCATGGTCGGCAGCAGTCAGCTCCCGGTAAACAGCATCGGGGTAAAGCTTGCGGAACTTGTTGATGTGGTTGCGCTGGCCGGAGTAGTGCCGCCCGGCAAAGGCGGAGAGGGACCCCGCCGTGTAGAAATAGTCCTGCCAGAGGCGGTTGTTGTCCACGGAAGTGTAGGGATAGCGGCGCATCAGGCGCTCCCGCTCCGATTCCGGCACCACGCCGAAGGAGGGCGGCACGCCCTTTTCCACGCACCAGGCGTCAATATCGTCCAGGGCGGCGTCCACATCCCCTTCTTCGGGAAGCGGTACAGGGAAGTCGAAAATGGTCCCATAGTGGGCGCTGTGGTTGAGGACCACCAGGCATCCGTGGCTCTCGGCAAACTCCGGATGCCAGTGGTCCCGCCACATAAGGGTGACGCCCAGAGAGTACTCGCACAGGCGGTAGGTACACTGGCTGTAGTATTTGCGGAGAAGGGGGGAATGTTGTTCGCTGACGGGTTTGAATTCCAGCATAAAATGGTTGCTCTCTTTCGTTTTATAGAATATCTAAGATCAACGCTATTGTTCCCAGAATATTGATTGAGGAATGCAGCATAATGGATGCCCAGACATTTTTATACTTTGCATAGAATGCAGTTAATATAATTGCCGGCATTAAGTAATAGAAAAACTCGCTGAAACGGAAAATATGGATCCAATCGAATAAGATAACAGATATTGCGCACAAGACAATCGTTTGCCGCTTTGTGCCGGGAACGCCGATCATACTATACCGGAAAGTCATTTCCTCGATCACCGGTGCAAAAACGCACGTCTGTACCGCAGTGAGAA
>CAMWTG010000160.1 GCA_947177115.1 uncultured Clostridia bacterium | reverse complement strand
GGGGGCCGGGCCGGGCGGGGCGGAGGCGCGGATCCTGGAGGGCATCCGCACCCTGATGGAGCGCGCGGAGCTGCTGGTGGCCGTCAGCAACGACCTGTTCGCCGATGGGGGCGGCTATGATCCGGATACGGAGGCGTACATCCGCTCCCTCGGGCGGCTCCATCGGGCGCTTGCGCCGGTGGCGGAGCGGGTAACGGAAATCGTCTGCGGCCTGCCTTTGGACAAGACAGGCGCGGGTGCGGTCCCGCCTGGGGTATGATTTCGCCCTGCTGTTATTCCTTAAAACACTATGCCGGACCAGGGCATTGCGCCCCGGTCCGGCTGTTTTCCTTTTCACAGCATCTTTTTCAGATACCGCCCCGTGTAGCTCTCCCCGCAGGCGGCGACCTCCTCCGGGGTCCCGGTGCAAACGATGCTGCCGCCGCCATCGCCTCCCTCGGGGCCCAGGTCGATGATGTGGTCCGCGCACTTGATCACGTCCAGGTTGTGCTCGATGACCACCACCGTGTTCCCCGCGTCCACCAGCCGCTGGAGCACCTCCAGCAGCTTGCCCACGTCGTCGGTGTGCAGTCCGGTGGTAGGCTCGTCCAGGATATAGATGGTGCTGCCGGTGCTGCGCTTGCTCAGCTCGGTAGCCAGCTTTACCCGCTGGGCCTCGCCGCCGGAGAGGGTGGTGGACGCCTGGCCCACCTTGATATAGCCCAGACCCACATCGCACAGCGTCTCCATCTTCACCGCGATCTTGGGCAGGGGCTTGAAGAATTCTCTGGCCTCCTCGGCGGTCATTTCCAGCACATCGTAGATATTCTTCCCCTTGTAGCGGACCTCCAGGGTCTCCCGGTTGTACCGCTTGCCCTTGCAGACCTCGCAGGGGACGTAGATATCCGGTAGAAAGTGCATCTCGATCTTCAGCAGGCCGTCCCCGGAGCAGGCCTCGCACCGTCCGCCCCGGGTGTTAAAGCTGAACCGTCCGGCGTTGTATCCCCTGGCCTTGGCCTCCGGCGTGGAGGCGAACAGGTCCCGGATGTCGTTGAAAACGCCGGTGTAGGTGGCCGGATTGGACCGGGGGGTGCGGCCAATGGGGCTCTGGTCGATGTTGATGACCTTGTCCAGGTACTCCTCGCCCTCGATGGCCTTGTGTTTTCCGGCGCGGCACTTCATGCGGTTCAGATCCGCGCCCAGGCGCTTGAATAAAATTTCATTCACCAGAGAGGATTTCCCCGAACCGGACACGCCGGTGACGCAGGTAAAGGTCCCCAAGGGGATGTCCACATCAATATTCCGCAGGTTGTTCTCCGCCGCGCCCCGGACGGTGAGAATCTTCCCGCTGCCCTGCCGCCGCTTCTCCGGCACGGCGATATACCGCTTCCCGCTGAGGTACTGGCCCGTCAGGGACGCGGGATTGGCGGAGACCTCCTCCGGCGTGCCTGCGGCGATGATGTTCCCGCCGTGGACCCCCGCGCCGGGGCCTACATCGATGATATAGTCCGCGGAGCGCATGGTGTCCTCATCGTGCTCCACCACGATCAGGGTATTGCCCAGGTCCCGCAGCTGCCGCAGGGTCTCCAGCAGCTTGTCGTTGTCCCGCTGGTGCAGGCCGATGGAGGGCTCGTCCAGGATATACAGCACCCCCATAAGGCTGGACCCGATCTGGGTGGCCAGACGGATGCGCTGGCTCTCGCCGCCGGAGAGGGTGGCCGCAGAGCGGCTGAGGGTCAGGTACTGCAGTCCCACGCTCCGCAAAAATCCCAGCCGGGAGCGGATCTCTTTGAGGATCTGGTCCGCGATCATGGTCTGGGTCCTGGTCAGGGTCAGGCCCTCCATGAATTTCAGCGCGTCCGAAACCGGCAGGGTGGTGAAATCGTAGATGCTGCTGCCGCCTACGGTGACGGCCAGGCTCTCCATTTTCAGCCGCTTTCCCTTGCACACCGGACAGGGGCACTGGCTCATGGTCTCCTCCAGCTCCCGGCGGGAGGACTCGGACTGGGTGTCCCGGTAGCGGCGCTCGATGTTGTTGCAGATGCCCTCAAAGGGCTGGCGCAGAGTGCCCTTCCCTCTGGGCTGGTCGTAGTGCAGCTCCAGGTTCTCCCCCTTGGTGCCGTAGAGGATGATGTCCCGGACCTCCTTTTTCAGCTCCTTCCAGGGGGTGGTCAGCTTGAACTTGTACTTCTTCGCCAGGGCATCGAAGTACATGCGGCTGATGCCATCGCCCCGGATGTTGTTCCAGCCGGAGCACTGGATGGCCCCCTCCAGGATGGTCTTGTCCTCATCGGGCACGATCAGCTCTGGGTCTACCTTCAATTGACTGCCCAGGCCCGTGCAGGCGGGGCAGGCCCCGTAGGGGTTGTTGAAGGAGAACATCCGGGGGGTCAGCTCCTCGATGGACACGCCGCAGTCCTCGCAGGCGTAATTCTGGGAGAACAGCAGATCCCGCTCCTCCTCCCCCAGCACGTTGGCGATAACGATGCCTCCCGCCAGATTGGAGGCGGTCTCCACGCTGTCCGTCAGCCGCTGGCGGATGTCCGGGCGGACCACCAGACGGTCCACCACGATCTCAATATTGTGCTTCTTGTTCTTCTCCAGCTTGATCTCTTCCGTCAGCTCGTATAACGAACCGTCCACCCGGGCGCGGACATAGCCGGACTTCCGGGCGTCCTCAAACACCTTGGCATACTCGCCCTTCCGGGCACGGACCACCGGGGCCAGGATCTGGATGCGGCTCCCCTCGGGCAGCTCCAGGATCTGGTCGATGATCTGGTCAATGGTCTGCTGGCGGATCTCCTTGCCGCAGACGGGGCAGTGGGGCGTGCCCACCCGGGCCCACAGCAGGCGGAGATAGTCGTAGATCTCCGTTACGGTGCCCACGGTGGAGCGGGGGTTCTTGCTGGTGGTCTTCTGGTCGATGGAGATGGCCGGGGAGAGGCCATCGATGTAGTCCACATCCGGCTTCTCCATCTGGCCCAGGAACATCCGGGCGTAGGAGCTCAGGCTCTCCACGTACCGCCGCTGGCCCTCGGCGTAGATGGTGTCGAAGGCAAGGCTGGACTTGCCTGAGCCGCTGAGGCCCGTCACCACCACCAGCTTGTCCCGGGGGATCTCCACGTCTACGTTTTTCAGGTTGTTTTCACGCGCGCCTTTGATATAGATCTTATCCTGCATGGGTGTTGTCTCCTGTTTTAGATATATCCGTAGGGGCCGATGTCCTCATCGGCCCGCTTCAGGGCAGATGACCGTCTCGAAAAGCGGCCCGATGGGGACATCGGGCCCTACGAAATATCATAGCCGAACAAATTTTCTATGTCAAGCCCTATTTTTAAAATTTTTCCCCAGCAGCCAGCCGCAGGGCCCCGTCCCGGAGGAGCGCAATATTCTCCTCCTCAAATACGGTGTCCTTATTGGTATGGATCCGGTCCATGTAATAGCCAATGACCTTCCTGCGCTTCAGGGCGCAGACCCCCACGCCCCGTTTGAACGCCTTGTTGTCGCTGGGGTAGAAGCCGAAGCCCCGGACCACCTCCGTGACCTTCCCGCCCCGGCTCTCAAAAGCCGCTTCCATGCGCCGCAGGCTCTCCCCGTCCTTCTTCAAAAGCTCGCCCGGAAAGAACTGGATGGAGTCTCCATCGGACACGCAGTCGAAATTGATGTTCAGCGTCTCCCTCTTGGCCTTTTTGTGGGCCTTAGTGAATGCCGCCGAGCCGAATAGGCCCTTTTCCTCGTTGTCGAAAAACACAAAGCAGACCTTTTCCCGGTCTTTCTCCGGCATAGCCAGCGCTGTTTCCAGCAGGGTGATCACACCGCTGGTGTTGTCGTTGGCAGTGTGCTTGTTGGCCGGACCATCGAGGATCCACCAGAGGAAGAATCCGCACAGGGCAATGGAGGTAACGGGCATCAGCGGCAGGAGCACCAGGGAGTGCAGTTCCGCGATCACGGCGAGAAGAATGCCCTCCACCACCGCCACCGCCAGGAACAGGGGGATCACCAGCAGCAGCTGGTAGCAGATGTAAAAGAAGATGTTCCGGGGCGTGATGAAATTGGGGACGGGCAGCACGGCGCAGGTGTCGTAGTGGGCGGAGAAGATCACCTTTGCCGTATCCGGGTCGCCAACGACCACATTTTTCGCGGCGAAACCCTCTTCCACCTTCGGCGCGTACCCCGCGGCCTTCAGCTCCCCGCACAGCCAGGCGCGAAAGGCCTCCTTCTGCTTTTTGGATTTTCGGACCTGGAAATCCGAGAGGATTTTCTGTGATTGGACCAGCATAAACAAATTCCTTTCTCTCGCCGCGAACGCGGCAAAGAAGAAGATATCTTTTTCTTTCTTTTCTTTTTCTTCGTCTTTATCGTTGTCTTTGTCTTATTCTTGGCCAACGTCCGCCAGCGCCCGCTGCCGCCCGCCTGCGTCCGGTTGTACGGGACCGTGCAACTGCGGAGCAATGGGCTGCTCGGTATAGTAGCAGTCCTCCCGCCATTTGGCGGGGTTGGTGTCGATGTATTCCCAGATGCGGAGATAGTCCGCCTCGCCGCGGATGATGTGGTCGTAATAATCATCCTGCCAAACAGGACTCCCGCAGGCTACCGTAACAGAACGCTTCAGATATCTCACCAACATGGGAACCGTAGGGGCCGATGTCCTCATCGGCCCGTCCTCCGTCTCGGGAAGATGTAAGATCAAATGGACATGGTTCGGCATGATCACATAATGCTCTACTGACGGCATCGTGAGAATGACGTCATGTACCACACGTCCTGTTTTCGACAGTGCGACCTGCGGGCCGATGAGGACATCGGCCCCTACGGGGATATTGCCCAGGGTGTGCTCCTTGTGCTTGGTGCATATCGTGATGAAATAATATCCCGGATGCCGGTAATCATATCCGGACAACCGGTGCTGTTTCCGTTGGTGTAATCCGTTCACCCCTCCGGGCCCCCATCATCCGACCGCCCCAGCAGGTAATCCGTAGTCACGCCGAAATAATCCGCCAGGATCATCAGATTTGTTGACGGAACATTGATTTGCCCGTATTCAATTTTTTGATAGTGGTTAGGCGTACATCCCAAAATACCAGCCATTTCTGCCTGCTTTATTTTTTTCTTACTTCTTAATTCTTTTAAACGAATAGAAAACGGCTGCATTTCCGGAATTTTTTCATTTATCATAAAAACCTCTTGACACCTCGTGTAACGATGTGGTATATTATACCTCGTAAGACGATGTTACACAAGGAGGTACTCCCCATGCTCAACATCTACGACTGGCTCTTTGAACGCTACGCTCTGCCGAAGCTGCGGCGTATAGAAGACAGCTACACCGAAGCCCTGACCGCCTTTTCCGAACGCACCGGGTTGTCCTCAACCGAGTGCCTGCGCCTGCTGGACATGGTTTCCAGCATACGTCTGGAGTGGGGCACGGAGGCTTTCGCCCAGGGCGTCCGGTTCGGCCTGGGGCTGGCCGGGACCCGCCCCAGGCGCAGAGAGCGGGGCTGGCTACTTGACTTCCTTCCTTAGCTCGATGATCCGGTCTCTCAGCACCGCCGCGTACTCGAATTCCATCATCTTGGCGGCTTCCTTCATCTGTTTCTCCAGCTTGGCGATTTCCTCCAGGAGCTCCGGCTTGGTCAGCTTCTTGCCGGACTTCTTCTGGGTCTCCGCCTCCGCCTTGCTCAGCTCCAGGATCTCCCGCACGGACTTGATGACCGTCTTTGGCACGATGCCGTGCTCCTTATTAAAATCGTCCTGGATCTTCCGCCGCCGCTCCGTCTCGTCCATGGCGGCGCGCATACTGCGGGTAATGGTGTCGGCGTAGAGGACGACCATGCCCTCGGCGTTCCGGGCGGCGCGGCCGATGGTCTGGATGAGGCTGGTTTCGCTGCGGAGAAAGCCC
This sequence comes from uncultured Clostridia bacterium, assembly GCA_947177115.1. Lineage (GTDB taxonomy): Bacteria > Bacillota > Clostridia > Oscillospirales > Oscillospiraceae > Pelethomonas. The sequence continues at coordinate 658 of CAMWTG010000160.1, read as the reverse complement.
TCCTTGTCCGCGTCCAGGATGGCCACCAGGCTGACCTCCGGCATGTCCAGGCCCTCCCGCAGCAGGTTGATGCCCACCAGCACATCGAATTCCCCCAACCGCAGGTCCCGGATCAGCTCCATGCGCTCAATGGTCTCCACATCATGGTGCATATACCGCACCTTGATCCCCGCCTTGGTGAGGTACTGGGTCAGGTCCTCCGCCATCTTCTTGGTCAGGGTGGTCACCAATACCCGCTCGTTCCGGGCGGACCGGGCGTTGATCTCGCCGATAAGGTCGTCGATCTGCCCCGCCACGGGCCGTACTTCCACCCGGGGGTCCAGCAGGCCCGTGGGCCGGATGACCTGCTCCACGATCTGGTCCGCCTGGCTGCGCTCATACTCCGCCGGGGTGGCGGAGACGAACACCGCCTGATGGAACCGCTCCTGAAATTCGTCAAACTTCAGCGGCCGGTTGTCGAAGGCGCAGGGCAGGCGGAACCCGTACTCCACCAGGCTCTCTTTCCGGGCCCGGTCGCCGTTGAACATGGCCCGGACCTGGGGCAGGGTCACATGGCTCTCGTCCACGAACAGCACAAAATCATCCGGGAAATAGTCGATCAGCGTCAGGGGCGGGGAGCCCACGGGCCGTCCGGAGATGACCCGGCTGTAGTTCTCGA
>CAMWTG010000159.1 GCA_947177115.1 uncultured Clostridia bacterium | reverse complement strand
CGGTACGTCCGGACGGCGGATGGGCGCGTCAAATTCCCGCAGCCACGGGCACTCGACAGCCGTCCTCCCCAGCTTTTCCAGGGTCAGCGAGGCGGTATCCCTGGCCCGCCCCAGCGGGGAGACGTAGAACTCCTTTATCTCCGTCTCCGCCAGCCGCCGGGCCAGCAGCTCCGCCTCCCGCCATCCCTTTTCCGTCAGGGAATCGATCTCATAATTCGGGTCCCCGTGCCGCACAATCAAAAGCTTCAAAACGATCCTCTCCTTTTCGGAATCTTTTTCGCCGCTCATTGTAGCACGCGGCCGCATTTCATGCAACCCGAAATTTCCTGCCTTTACCGGGCGTTGACGCCGCTGCCCCACACACAGATGCCGGTCTCATCGTTCAGCGCGGTGAAGGTCATGACGTCCTTCTGCCCGTCCTCATCCCACTGGACCAGGAACAGGCCGGTATAGGTCTTCCCATCGATGGTCAGCTCCGCCTGGTTGTCCCCGGTCAGGGTCCAGCTGCCCTCCTCCATGTCCTCGCCGGTGATCTTGCCGTCCTTGGACAGGGTGATGTTGACAGACTCGCTCATCTGGTCGGTGATCGCCCGGCCGTGGTTGATGAGCTTATAGGTCCCTGGGATCTCCTCCGCCGTCACCGCTCCGGCGGTCTCCCCCACGTAGCGGTAGGGGGCCAGCACCGGCCAGCCATCGGCGTTGAAGAACATCTGACGGACCCGGATCTCATGGGTCTCCCCGCTGTTTTCAAACCGGGTGTGGTGGATCATAAAGTACTTGCCTGTCTCCTCATCGTACAGGCAGGAGTTATGCCCGGGAGAGAGGAACCCCTTCCGGTTCTCGCCCAACTCGCCCTCCTGCCAGAGGAACTTATAGCCGCCCATCAGCTTCACGCCGTAGAGGGCTGCGGCGGAATCGTTGAAGGAGGATCCGGTGGGGCCCTTACACTTGGTCATCTCCTGGCCCATGGAATCGTAGTAGGGACCATCGGGATTTTCCGACCGGATCACACGCACATTGTATCCCCCATTGGAGTCCAGTCCGCCGAAGGAGAGGAACATATAGTAGTACCCGGTATCCGGGTTGTAGATCACATAGGGAGCCTCGATCCGCAGATGGTTGCCGCCCAGCAGCTTGGTGCCGTAACCCTCCATCTCCAGGGGCATGCCGGTGACCGGGTCCATCTCCTTAGCGAAGATGCCGCCGGAGTAGGAGCCGTAGATCATCCACAGCCGCCCATCGGGATCATAAAACACGCAGGGGTCCACCGCATTGGGGTCCCTGGTGGGCTGATAGAAGCCCTCAAAGCCGTTCATCTCATAGGCGCCATCGCCGGAATACAGAAACAGCCCCTGGTTCTCATAGGGCCCCTCCACACTGTCGGCGTAGGCGATGCCGATGCAGGACTGGGGCTCATCGCCCTTGCAGTTGCAGTAGAACATGCAGTATTTGCCGTTCTGGAGCTTGATAACATCAGGCGCCCAGAAGGTATCGCTCTGGCTCCATGCAAAGGCGTCCGCCATGACGGTGTACACATCAGGGATCACACTGCTGTGCGCCTTCATTTTGTCGTTGATATATTCCCAGTTCATCAGGTCGCTGGTTTTCGCTACCGCCAGATGGGAACCGAAAATGTAGTAGTCTCCGTCATCCCCCTGGATAATGGCAGGATCATGAACGGATACATTCTTAAAGGTATGCTCCACCGGCGTCTCGCTCTGCAGCTTCTCCTTCTGTCCGCAGGAGACAGCCAGAAGCGCCAGCAGGCAGCACAGCGCCAGTATTCTGGTTTTGCGGGGCATAAGGATCTTCCTCCTTTCTGATAAAGGGGTTGGGGGCACGCCCCAACCCCTTGCAGGGACCACAGGTCCCCAGGATCGTTATTTGGTCAGTTTTCCCCAGCAGGCCTGGCCGAATTCATCAATGCCCGTGAACGCCAGCGTCTCCCCGCCGTTTTCGAAGTCGGTGCAGCGGTAGCAGATGCCCCGGCCCAGCAGCGCACCGTCCGCAGCCAGCCTGACGTTGCCGGAGGTCTTCATCTTGTTGTCCCGGTCATCCAGAACGATGAGCTCCCACATCTCTCCGTCAGGCGGCGCCACCGCCTCCATGGTCTCGCCCTGAAAGGGCTCGGGGCCCAGCACCGGCCAGCCGTCCACAAAGAACATGGGCCGGATCATCATGTAGTGATGCCGGTAGCTGTGCCGGTCGAAGACGGGATCGTACCGCCGGTCCTTGGGGTTTCCGTCCCGGATGTGGTGGACGAAGAAGTACCGCCCTGTGGCCGGATCGTGGAAGGGCACGCCGTGCCCCGGTCCCCGCAGGCCGCCCCAGCTCCAGCCGCCCCCCTTTTTCACCCGGGGGGCCTTGGCCCGGAAGATGTAGCTGTTCGCCAGCTTCAGCCCCAGGGACGCTCCGGCCAGATCCCGGCCCTCATAGTCCAGATAGGGTCCCATTGGCTCCCTGGACCGGCCCACCCGGATGTCATAGCTGTCCCCCAGCCAGTCATAGGAGAGAAACAGATAGTAATATCCGGTCTCAGGGCAGTACATGACCGCCGGCCCCTCCGGCCCGTCCAGGGCCGGAGGCGGCATCTTATGGGCAACGCACCGCCCCAGGAAATGGGGATCCGGGTCAATGGGCATTCCGGTCTCCGGGCACAGCTCCTTCATGTAGATCCCGCCGAAAAAGGAACCGTAGATCAGATAGTCCCTGCCGCCGGCGGCATGGAGCACATGGGGATCGATGGCGTTGGGGAGGGAATCGTCCGTCCCCCAGCTGTCCACCACCACGCCCCGGTTCTCAAATGGTCCCAGGGGATCCTTTGAGACCGCCAGCCAGATCCGGGACTCCGAGCTTCCGAAATCCCTGGTAGCGGAGTAGTAAAGACGGTACTCGCCGCCCGCGTACTCCCCGTAGGGAGCCCAGAACCCCTTGGTATCGGGGTACGCCCCGTTGTCCCGGCCCTGCCGCACGGCGGCGGGGGACAGCACGGTCCCCTTGTAGGTGAAATGCACCAGGTCCTCGCTGACCCGCACCGGGATGCCGGCCTTTTTTCCCAGCCCCGCTCTGGGAGCATAGCTGTCCGTGCTGTAGGAGTAGTAGAGCCGGCTGCGGGGATCCCACATCATCCCCGGATCGTGGGACCCGTAAGCCGGGTTCTTCTCCACATCCGGATCGTTCAAACGCAGAACGCCGCTCATATCCATCGAATCAGCCCTTCACGCCGGAGAGCGCCATGGACTCGATAATATAGCGCTGGAAGAAGAAGAACAGCAGCAGGGTGGGCAGCATGGCGATCACGCTGGCCGCCATGATCAGGGGATAGTTGCTGTTCACGGCGTACTGGTCGTTGAAGGAGCGGATGACCACCTGCAGGGTGTACCACTTCTCGCTCTGGACGAAGATGGTGGGAGCCAGGTAGTCGTTCCAGATGCCCATGAACCACAGGATGATCTGGGTCATGAGGGCGCCCTTCATCATCGGCAGAAACACCTTGTAATAGATCTGGAAGAAGGTACACCCATCGATCTTCGCCGCGTCCACCATGTCGTTGGGGATGCTGCTGAGGTTCTGGCGCAGGAAGAAGATGATGCTCACGTTGCCGAACAGGCCCGGGATGATCAGGGGCAGCAGGCCGTTGGTCCACCCCAGCTTGGTGAACATGACGTACTGGGGAATCATGACCACCGCGAAGGGGATCATCATCGTGGCCAGCAGCGCCAGGAACATCTGCTCCCGGCCCTTGAACTTCAGCTTTGCAAAGGAGAACGCCGCCAGGGAGGACGTGAAGCCGCCCACCACCAGCACCGGGAGGGCCACGGTCAGGCTGTTCCGGATACCGCTGAGGAACAGGCCCTTATGGAGCACCTCGGAGTACATGCCGCCCTTCCACGGGTTCGGGATAACGGAGAAGTTCGCGGAAAGGATCTGGTTCTTGGTCATAAAGGAGCACATGATCATGTAAAACAGAGGGAACACCATGACCACAGCGCCCAGAGCCAGCACTACAAAGAGGACCTTGTCCAGGGCGCGGCTGCCCTTGGATTGCACGCCGCCGCTTGAAATTTTCGCTGCCATATTACATTCCCCTCCTTAATCGATGGTCTTGACCCATTTATCCTGACCCTTGAAGTTGATGGCGGTCACGATAAAGATGATGATGGCGAGGATAAAGGCCATGGCGGAGCCGTAGCCCATCCGCTGGTGCTTGAACGCCGTATCCCACAGATAGTAGACCACGGTGGCGGCGGAGTAGTTCAGACCGCCGTTGGTCACCATGACGGAGACCTCAACGAACACCTGGAAACCGCCGATGATGCCGGTGATCAGCAGATAGAACGTGACCGGGGACACCAGAGGGATCGTGATATTGCGGAAAGCCTGCCAGCCGTTGGCACCATCGATGGTGGCGGCCTCGTAATAATCCCTGGGGATGTTCTGCAGTCCGGACAGGTACAGGATGACGGAGGAGCCCAGGCCCTTCCACACCATGAAGATGATCATGGCCACCTTGACCCAGAACTCGTTGCCCAGCCAGTTGGGGCCGTGTTTGCCAGAAATGGCCTGGATGATGGTGTTCAGAAGACCGAAGTCATAGTTGAACACCCAGGTCCACAGGATGGCCACCGCCACCAGGGACGAGACCACCGGCACGTAGTACATGGTGCGCAGGATCTTCACGCCGGGGATCTTCCGGTTCATGGCCGTAGCGATCAAAAGGCCCAGGATCATACCCACGGGGATGCCGATCATATAGATGATGGTGGTGCCCACGGTCATCCAGAAGCGGGAATCGGTAAAAAGCTCAATATAGTTGCTGAACCCATTGAGGTTGGCAAAAATGCTGTTGGTGCCCGTCCAGTTGGACAGGCTGGCCACAAAGGCGAACACAATGGGGAACGCGCTGAACAGGCAGAAGCCGATAAACGGCGCCGCCACGAAAAGGCGGCCCCAACGCTGCTCCTGCAGCGCCATCCGGCTCATGTTTGGCTTACTGGTCTTTGCGGGTCTTGTCGCGGTAGTAGCTGCCATAATAATATCTCCCCCTTGATAAACAGCCGGCCGGCCCCCTGCGGGTCCGGCCGGCCGCAGTTCAGTTGATGTGTAGGGACAAAGCCCGTTCTGACGGAAGGATTCCGTCAGACGGCGGCCTTAAGGCCGCGCGGAACTCCGCATCAAGCGGTGCGCGAAAGCTTCGATCAGCCCGCGTTGGCAGTTTCCCATGCCTTGTCCAGGGCCGCCTGCATCTCAGGCTCGATGGAGGCAATGAACTCGTTGATGTCGCGCCGGCCAGCCTTCACATCGGTCAGCTGCTCCCAGAACATGTCGATCCACTGGCTGTTGGGCGTGTAAGTGGGCTCGGTCATGCGGGTCTGCGCATAATCGGTGCCGTTGAGGTAGTTGAACATAACATCCACGTTGGAGGGATAGCTCATCGTGCCGTCGGCCACTCTCTGCTTGAACTCCTCCTGGAGGGAGAGGGGGTTAGGCAGCTGGACGCTGACGGTCTCGCCCATGCCGGACAGCTCCTTCTGGCCTTCCGCATCGGTGGACAGGTAGCTGGCCAGCTCCGTAGCCAGATCCTTATGCTCGCTGGTCGCGCTGACGCAGAAGCCAACGGTGCCGGACCAGGTATAGGAAACGCCGGTGGACAGAGTGGGATAATAGCACAGATCCCAGTTATAGGGGAAGGTCTCGGGGTCCATGAAGGAGGCCACGTCCCAGGTAGCGGCAGCGTAGAAACCGGTCTGGCCGGCGATCCAGCGCTGATAGGGCCCGAGGGCGGTATCCTGGTCCACGGTAGGAGTGACCTGATGCACCAGGGTCAGGTCGAGGTACTTCTGCAGGGCTTCCACGAACTTGGGATCGCTGATGGTGATGGTCTTGCCGTCCTCAGATGTGAAGCTGGCGCCGTTGGACCAGATGAAGGGATAGAGCATGTACAGGTCAGCGAAGCTGGCGCCCCACTGATCGATCTCGCCATCGCCGTTGGTGTCCATGGTCAGCTTCTTGCAGACCTCAACGAACTCGTCATAGGTGTAGGGCTTGTTGGGATCGGGATAGGGAACGCCTGCGGCATCAAACACGTCCTTGTTGTAGCCATAGGCAAAGGTGGACAGATCCTTGGGCAGAGCGTACAGGTCGCCGCTACCGGTCTGGGTGCCGTCATAACGATAGACGTTCAGGATGTTCTGGGGCAGATCGTCGGTGGAGATGCCCTTCTCGGTGAGCAGCGGGGTCAGGTCGGCCAGATAGCCGTTGTCCACAAAGTTCTTGACGCTCTCGGGGCCCACATAGAACACGTCCGGCAGATCGTTTGCGGTCATCATGCCGGTCAGGGTGGTAGCATATTCAGCCTGGGTGGTGATCTGGAACTCGATGTCGGAAATTTCTTCCTCATGGGCAGCCTTGAACTTGTCAATGATCTGCTGGAAAATTTCCTTTTCGTGATCGTTGGCGAAGAAGAACACTTTCAACTTGGCTTTGCCGTCGGCACTGCTTCCGCCGCCACCGCCGCCGCAGGCGGAGAGGCAGGACCGTGCGCGGATGGCCGCG
>CAMWTG010000158.1 GCA_947177115.1 uncultured Clostridia bacterium | reverse complement strand
ACTCCGCGCCTACTTTTTGTGTGAACAAAAAGTAGGCAAAAAGTCACTTAAACCTGCGGTTTAAGAATCCCTTAACACTACGGGGGAATTTATTTTTTGCGCTCATCCTGTAGTCCGTCCGGTCTGAACCAAACTGCCGGTGCAATTTCTTCTGCTCTGCGTCTCTTTCAGGACGTTGACCCAGCCCCTACCGTCACACGCGCCGGATCTCCCGGGGCAAATAATCGATGATTTCCCCGTCTACTCACGATCCGTGTAGGGGCGAGCATTGCTCGCCCGCCTCTCCGAATATCTGCGCGCTGCCGAAACCGCACCTCCGTAGGGCGCAACGACCCGGCGCGCCTTTTTGCAGGCACTGCCGGTACCCGCCCCCGTAGGGGCCGATGTCCCCATCGGCCCGCCCGGCAGCACTCTCAACCAACAAATTTCTCTCCCAGTTGCTCCTCCCCCGGCAACTTTCCCCTTATTCCAGGAGAAATTTGAGGGAAGACAAACCTCCGAGCTTTCAGGCGCTAAAGCAAGTCGATGCCCGATCAGGTACCGGATCAGCGCAGCCGGGCTGCCCAAAAGGCTGTCGCAGCGCACCTTGCCAACTGAATAAATTGGGTCTACTCATCCTCCACCCATTCCACCAGATCCCCCGGCTGGCAGCGGAGGATCCTGCAAACAGGGTCCAGGCTCGTCAAATTGATCGATGTATTCCCCGAACGGATACGCTGCAATGTGCTCTCCGACAAAATCCTCTCCTTGCGAATGCGCGTTGTGGCATATCCTGCATTCTTCAACTCTAATAGAATATTCATTTTATATCTGAACATATGACCACCTCAAAAAAATCAGCTTACCACTTTTCTGGGTGTTGACATTGCATCTAAAAAAGTGTAAAATGTACCTATCAACCAGAAAGGAGTATATACCCATGGACAATCTGATGCAAGCCCTATTCGACCACATCACTGAGCATCTGCTGGGAAAATACTACGGCCAGACCGCTTTTGCGGAACGCTGCGCGGTCCGGGACGAGATCGGCCGCAAGCTCTGGGAGCAGCTCCCTCCCTCGCAGAAGGAACAGCTGGAAGCCCTCCAACGCGCCTATGACCACGCCCAGATGGCGGAGCTGGAGGCCATGTTCCTGGCCTCCTTCGACCAGTGCAAATCCCTGGCCCTGCCCCACAGCGCTTAAAAGGACAGCTGATCCATCATATTGGGCGCGCCGCCGGGAATGGCGATGCCCAGGTGCTGATATGCCTTGGGCGTCACGCAGCGCCCTCTGGGCGTCCGCGTCAGAAAGCCGATCTGCATCAGGTACGGCTCATATACATCTTCCAATGTGACCGCTTCTTCATTGATGGTCGCGGCCAGAGTCTCCAGGCCCACTGGGCCGCCGCCGTAGTACTCGATGACCGCCCGGAGCATCCTGCGGTCGATGTTGTCCAGCCCCAGATAGTCCACTTCCAGCGCCGTCAGCGCCTTGTCCGCCAGCTCTTTGTTGATGACGCCGTCCCCCACCACCTGGGCAAAATCCCTTACCCGGCGGAGCATCCGGTTGGCAATTCGCGGCGTGCCCCGGCTGCGGCGGGCGATCTCCATCGCGCCTTCCTGTTCGATGGGCGCGTCCAGGATCCCGGCGGACCGGGTGACGATCATCGCCAGCTCCTCCGGCGTGTACAGCTCCAGCCGCAGCGTCACCCCGAACCGGTCCCTTAGCGGCGCGGACAGCTGTCCCGCCCGTGTAGTGGCGCCGATCAGGGTAAACTTCGGCAGATCCAGCCGGATGGAGTTGGCCGAGGGCCCTTTGCCGATGATGATGTCAATGGCGAAATCCTCCATGGCGGGGTACAGCACCTCCTCCACCGACCGGTTGAGCCGGTGGATCTCGTCCACGAAGAGGATGTCGTTCTCGTTAAGGTTGGTCAGCAGCGCCGCCAGATCTCCCGCCTTTTCGATGGCGGGGCCGGAGGTGATGCGGACGTTGACCCCCATCTCATTGGCGATGATGCCGGAGAGGGTGGTTTTGCCCAGTCCCGGGGGCCCGTGGAGCAGGACGTGGTCCAGCGGCTCGCCGCGCATTTTCGCCGCCTGGATAAACACCTCCAGATTGGCCTTAGCCTTCTCCTGGCCGATGTACTCCCTGAGCCGCTGGGGCCGGAGGGAATACTCATTCTCGTCCTCCCGCGTCAGAGAGGTCGTGACCAGTGGCTCCTCCTCGATGAAGGGCTCGTTGTTGGAAAAGTCGATCGCCATAGCTTACCCCTTCATCATGTTCTTCAAGGCCAGCCGGATGATCTGCTCCAACGGCTGGCCGTCAATATCCACGCCCTTGAGCGCCACATTGATCTCCGCCTGGGAGTATCCCAGCACCGCCAGGGCGGCGGAGGCTTCGGACAGCTTGTTCTGGGGGATAATGGTAACGGCCGGCCCCGCCACGCTTTCGCCGGAGGCGGAGACGGTCTGCCCCTTCGCCAGCTTGTCCTTCAATTCCAGGATCACCCGCTGGGCGATCTTCTTCCCCACGCCGGGTGCCCGGGTCAAAGCCTTCTCGTCCCCGGTGATGATGCTCATAGCCAGATTGGCGGGAGACGTGGCGGAGAGGATCGCCAGCGCCGCCTTGGGCCCCACGCCGGAGACGGAGATCAGCTGCTGAAACAGCTTCAGCTCCTCCTGACTGAAAAATCCATAAAGATCCATCGCGTCCTCCCGGACGCTGAGGTAAGTAAACAGCTTCGCCTTGTCCCCTTTCTTGATCTGGGACAAGGTATAAGATGTGGTACGGCAGGCATACCCCACTCCGCCGCAGTCGATCACCGCCAGATAGGGCTCCACATGGGCCACAGTACCAGAAACGTAGTAATACATATATACTCCCAAAAGCAAAACAAAGTTTTGCGCAAAAAGTTTTTCTTTTTGATATTTTTTCCATGTAATGTCCGCAAAGCGGACACTAGCAGCCCAAGCCGCCCTTGGCGGCGCAGTGGTTTGTTCACAAAGAAAAAGCATGTATGCCCCTACCGCGTATCATACCGTCTGGGATCGAACCTCCGCTCGGTATTCAGCAGGCTGGTAGCGCTCCTTCCGTGGCAGATGGCGATAGCCAAAGCATCAGCCGCATCGTCCGGCCGGGGAATTTTCTTCATTTTCAGCAGCCGCTGGGTCATCAGCATGACCTGCTTCTTCTCCGCGCCGCCGTAGCCCGCCACCGCCTGCTTGACCTGCATGGGGGTATACTCAAAGGCCGGCACCCCGGCCCGCTCCGCCTCCAGAAGGATGACTCCCCGGCCATGGGCCACGGCGATGCCGGTGGTGATATTCTTGGAGAAAAACAGCTCCTCCACCGCCATCTCCTGGGGCTTGAACTGGTCCAGCAGCTGGGACATATCCTGAGAGATCTGGTAAAGCCGGTTGGACAGCGGCAGGCCCGCTGGGGTGGTGATCACGCCGTATTGGACCAGCCGCACATTGGCCCGGTCCGCCTCGATCAGGCCAAAGCCGATGGTGGCAACGCCGGGATCGATGCCTAAAATACGCATGAAAACGCTCCTTTATGATCCTGTTGTTTATTCTACCATCCCGGCGGGAAAAAAACAAGAGGCAATGCCGGAGTTTCCCATACGCCGGTCCGGCCCAATGAGAGGACATATTAAAAAAATCTTATAGATTTCCCTCCTTTCATTTTAATCCAGATCCTAGTACAATACGATGCAGAGATCATCCAAAGAAAGGAACGCCATATGAGCGAGCGTAGGTCTTTTACAGAAAAACAAAAGCGTTGGATCGCCGGAACGGGGATATTCCTCTTTCTGCTGCTCTCCCTTCTGGTCTGCATCTTCGCGGGAAAGCCGCTGATCCAGTTCGTGCAGGAGCCGGAACGTTTCCGGGCCTGGGTGGACGACCAGGGTATTTTGGCCCCCATCGCCTTTCTGGGGATGCTGATCCTGCAGATCGTGGTGGCCGTTATTCCCGGCGAGCCGCTGGAGATCGCCGCCGGGTACGCTTTCGGCGCGGTGGAGGGCACGCTGCTGTGCCTTTTCGGCGCGTTCCTGGGCCGGGTGGCCGTGTTCCTGCTGGTGCGGAAGCTGGGCACGAAGGCGGTGGAGGTCTTCTTCCCGCTGGATAAGCTCAATGAACTGAAGTTCCTGCAAAACAAGCGGCGGCTCACTCTATGGGTGTTCTTCCTGTTCTTCCTGCCGGGAACGCCGAAGGATGTGCTGTGCTACATCGTAGGGCTCACGGACCTGCCCCTGCGGAGCTGGCTGATCATCTCCGCCATCGCCCCCTTCCCCTCCATCGTTACCTCCACCATCGGAGGCGATGCCCTGGGCATGGGCGACTACGGCTTCGCTTTGCTGGTATTCATTGTCACGATCATCATCAGCGGCCTGGGGCTGCTGGCCTACCGCCTCATCTGCCGGACAAGGGAAAGGAGAGAATCATGAGCGCTCTGACTGTTTTGCAGCACATTAACCAGATCATCGGCATCCTGTTCCTGATCTGTTATTCCTACCAGCTGCTGTATGTGCCGGTGGCCCTGTGGCGCAGGCACAAGGTGGTGCGCCCCGCCCCCCTGCGGCGGTACGCGGTGCTGATCTCCGCCCGGAACGAGGAGGCGGTGATCGCCCAGCTGATCGACAGCATTCACCAGCAGGACTACCCCTCCGAAAATCTGGATGTTTATGTGGTAGCCGATAACTGCACCGACAACACCGCCGGCGCGGCCCGGGAGGCCGGGGCCACCGTCTACCGCCGCAGCGACAAGGTCCATGTGGGCAAGGGCTACGCCCTGCACTTCCTCCTCTCCCAGATCAGGGAAGAACGGGGCGATGAATATTATGACGGCTATTTTGTTTTTGACGCCGACAACCTGCTCTCCGCAGATTATGTTTCCCGGATGAACGAGGTTTTTGGCGAGGACTGCCAGATCGTCACCAGCTACCGCAACTCCAAGAATTACGGCGACAACTGGATCTCCGCCGGTTATGGCCTGTGGTTCCTGCGGGACGCCGCCTTTTTGAACGATCCCCGGACGCGTCTGGGCCTCAACGCCATGGTATCAGGCACCGGGTATCTGTTCAGCCGTGAGATCATGCTCCGCCACAACGGCTGGCCCTTCCACTCCCTCAGCGAGGACACCGAGTTTACTGTGGACTGCCTCTTAAAGGGCGAAAAGATCGGCTACTGCGGCGAGGCGGAGCTGTTTGACGAACAGCCTACACGGCTGGGACAGTCCGTCCGCCAGCGGATGCGCTGGGTGCGGGGCAATATGCTGGTGCTGCTGCGCCAGGGCGGACATCTGGTGTCCGGCGTAGGCGGAGAGAACGGGCTGAGCTGCCTGGACCTGCTGCTGTCCATGGCCCCGGCCATCGTGCTGGCGGTGTGCGGCACGGCGGCGGGACTGCTGGCCACAGTGCTGGAGCTGTTCGCCGGCGGGCGGGTGCTGCCTATGCTGGGCGCGGCGGCTATGAGCTTTATCGTTCCCTACCTGCTTCTGTTCCTGGCGGGTGCCATCACCACCGCTACCCAGTGGAGGCACATCCACACCTCCGCCTGGAAAAAGATCCTGTATACGCTGACCTTCCCCCTGTTTATGGCAACTTATGTGCCCATTACCGTCCTGGCTCTGTTCGGCAAGGTGGAGTGGAAACCCATTGAACACCGGGCCGCCATCTCCGTACAAGAACTTAAATAAAAATCAGCGCTTCAAGCCGCCTGTACGGCCTGAAGCGCTGATTTTTATGGAATTTTTCACCTCAGGACTATGACAACAGCCTGTAGGGGCGCTGCATTTTGGAATTGTATAAATCCCTTCTTCTCCCATGCCATGAGCCGCCTTCCCCGGCGCTATTCCACGAGCTTGAAGCCGATCCCCCAGACCGCTTCGATCATGTCCCCCGCTCCGGCTTCCCGGAGCTTTTTTCGCACATTGCTCACATGCACCTTCAGCGAGCCATCTACGCAGTCCGGCGTCTCTATGCTCAATTCATCCAGCATCCGCGATTTTGTAACTACCTGCCTGGGATTCTGCATCAGCAGCTTCAAGATCCCGAACTCTGTCCTTGTCAGGCGGACAACCTCGCCGTCCACACTGACCTCCCGGCTCTCCAGGTCCATCGCAACCCCTCTATGCCGCAGTATGCCGCCCCGCCGGGACTGCTGGCGAAGCTGGACCGCGATCCGGGCCAGCAGCTCCCGGGTATCAAAGGGCTTGGTCAGATAATCAACCGCACCGCCTCGAAGAAGCTTCACCTTGTCCTCCACCTCCGCCCGGGCGGACAGGACGATCACCGGCACGCCCTCCAGATGGGGCAGCACCGCCTCCCCGCTAAGCCCCGGCAGCATCAGATCCAGCAGCACCAGGTCCGGCCTGTACCTCTCCAGCAGCAGGATGGCCTCCGTGCCGGAATAGGCGCGAAACACATCGTACCCTTCCCGGCGAAGCAACTCCTCCAGCATATCTCCCACATATACATCATCGTCCACTACGGCGATCCCATACCCGGTCATAGGGACAGCTCCACCTTTTCCACCGTCAGCGCCTTCCTCTCCCCCGTGGTCAGCAGGACCATAGTCGGCACA
>CAMWTG010000157.1 GCA_947177115.1 uncultured Clostridia bacterium | reverse complement strand
CTCCCGGACCGCCTGCTCGAAGCCCCGCAGATAGATCTCCCGCAGGGCCCGCTCGCCCACCACGCTGGAGACGAAGGTCCGGTTGTCCTCCTGGTTGTTGCAGGCGAAGTGCTTGATGGTGACGTAGTACCCCTCCTCCTGCTGCACGCCCCTGGTCAGGGCGGAGGCCATGGCCCCGGTGAGCCGGGGATCCTCGGAGAAGTATTCAAAATTCCGCCCGCACAATGGGTTGCGGTGGATGTTCATGGCCGGGGCCAGCCAGAAGGTACAGCCGTACTCCTTCATCTCCCGGTATACGGCCCGGCCCACGCTGTGCAGCAGGTCCGTGTTCCAGCTCTGGGCCAAGGCGGCGGCTACAGGGAAAGCCGTTGCGTACTGGTAGAGGACCGGCTCCTTCTCCGGGTCGCCCAGGGCAATCTTCTTCACAACTCCGGGCACGCTGTCAAACATGGCGAAGGGAAAATCAACGGGCTTGACCTTCCCGTTTTTCCCTGCGGTGGACCGCCGCTGGATCCGCAGGCCCGCCGGGCCGTCACACAGCGCCACGTTGACCAGACCGCGGTCCCAGAACCTGGAGGTCGTGTTTCCCACGGACCCGGGCAGGTCGAACCGGTTCTTCCCGCCGAACATGCCCGTACCCACCACGATGTCCGCCATCTCCTCCGTCCGCAGCCGCCGCAGGGCGCGCCTGACCCGCTCATCGTCAGGGCAGGGGGGCTGGTTGCCGTAGGCATAGACCGCCGTCTCAAATGCCTCGGGCCGGATGGTCAGCCGGGGCAGGCCGTCCGGCAGGACGCCGAAGTCGTGGGCGGGGGCGTGAAGCTCCTCCAGGGGCTGCTGGAGGGGGCAGATGTGGGTATGCCGGGAGACCACCACTTCCTCATCCAGGGCCAGGACCCCCACGGGGGCCGTGCTACGGGAGGAATTGCCCAGCCGGAGGATATACTGTCCCGGTTCCAGCACATAGGCGGCATCCGCCTCCCGGTAGCTGGCGAGGTCCGCCAGGTCAAAGGTCAGCTCCAGCTCCTGAGACGCGCCGGGGGCCAGGGGCTCCGTCTTGGCAAAGGCGGCCAGGGACTGGTACTCCTTATCCAGTTTCCCATTGGGGGCGGAGACATAGAGCTGGGCCACTTCTTTCCCGGTATAGGTCTCGCCGGTGTTGGCCACGGAGGCCCGCACGGTCACATGCCGCCCGTCCTCCGCAGCCGCAATGCCCCTACAGCGGATGGAGAAATCCGTATAGCTCAAGCCGAAACCGAAGGGATAGGCCGGTTCCACGCCGAAGCTGTCGAAGAACCGGTAGCCCACATAGATGCCCTCCCTATAAAACTCATTTTTCAAATCGCCGTTCAGGTAGCTGTACTCCTGGGAAAAGGGGATGTCGGCGTAGCGCTTCGCCCAGGTGTCCGCCAGCTTGCCGGAAGGGGATACCGCGCCGGAGATCACGTCCGCGAAGGCGTGTCCTCCCTCGCACCCCAGCTGGCAGATATAGAGGATCGCGTTGATACCCGGGATCCGCTCCGCAAAGCCCATGTCCAGGGCGGAACCGCTGTTGATGACCAGCACAAAGTGCTCATAGCACGCCGCGCAGAAGCGGATGGCCTCCTTTTCTTCCGGGGTGAGCAGGAAATCCCCGGGTTCCATCCGGCGGTCGCCGCCCTCCCCGGCCTGGCGGCTGACCACGTAGATGCAGGCGTCCGTACCGCTGTCCGCCACGTCCTGCTGATGGATGGCCCGCCCGGCGGGGAAGCGGAAATTGTTCGCCAGCATGTCCATAATGGAGCTGGGACGCAGCAGGTTCAGCTCCCTGCGTTTCGCTTTCTGGTAGTCCGCCTGGGCCTGGGCAAAGTCCAGCTTGTACTCCGACAGCCACCGCCGGGTGGATATCTCAAATCCCCGGTCCTCCAGCCCCTCCAGGATGGAGACGGACCGGCGCTCGTTGACCTCGCCGGAGCCGGTGCCCCCCTTAATGGTCATAGCGGCCCCGGGCCCGTACAGGGCGATCTTCTTGGTGCGGAAGGGCAGCGCCCCATCGTTTTTCAGCAGCACCATCCCCTCACAGGCGGCCCGGTAGGCCACCTCCAGGTTGTCCTTTTCCCGCTGGGTCATTTCATCAGAATAGCTTGCTTTTGTCAGCAGCTCCATGCCTTGTCCTCCTCTTCCTGTTAGGGGGCTGTATTACGCCTGTCCCCCGTCTGACAGATTCCCCGGACCAAATCCAAAGGGCAAAAGTTCCTTCAATAAATACACTTTGTAGTCTTCTTCCCCGGTCGCCAGAATGATCTCAAAGCTTTCCGGGGAGCAAAACTCCATCATGACCTGCCGGCATACGCCGCAGGGCGGCGTCAGGCCGGTCAGGACACCCTCCGGACCACCTACGATGCAGATTGCCCGGAACTGCCGCACGCCCTCGCTGACCGCTTTGAAGAAAGCGGTTCGCTCGGCGCAATTGGAGGGACCGTAGGCCGCATTCTCAATGTTGCAGCCCGTATACACCCGCCCATCTTCCGCCAGCAGCGCCGCCCCCACTTTGAAATGGGAATACGGAGTGTAGGCATAGGCCAGCTGAGCGACCGCCGTCTTGATCAGAGAACGTATCTGTTCCTTTTCCATCCCAGCCTCCTTACCTGTTTTTGGCCTGATCTTCCCGGATCAGCCGCCGGAGCGCCTGGACCGCCACCTGGACGGCCATATCCGTGTCGTGGACCACGGGATTCTCCAGCCCGGCCTTTTCCCGCTCCTGATTGGCCATGACCAGGAAGCAGGAGCCGACCCGCACCCGCAGCGCACTGCCTACGATAAACAGCGCCGCCGACTCCATCTCCGAGGCCAGACAGCCCAGGCGTTTCCACGCCTCCCACTTGCTGAGCAGCTCATAGCTCACCGGCTTGGTCTCCGGCGAGTGCTGGCCGTAGAAGGAATCCTTGCATTGGACCACACCCACATGGTAGTTCTGTCCCAACTCACCAGCGGCGGCGGCCAGAGCATTGACCACGCCGATGTCCGGTACGGCGGGGTACTCGATGGGCGCGTATTCCCGGCTGGTGCCCTCCATGCGCACCGCGCCGCTGGCAATGACAATATCCCCGCTGCACACATCCAGCTGCATCCCGCCGCAGGTGCCAATGCGCACAAAGGTGTCCGCCCCCGCTTGGACCAGCTCCTCCATGGCAATGGAGGCAGAGGGTCCGCCGATACCCGTGGAGGTAACGCTCACCGGCACACCGTCCAAAGCGCCGGTGTAGGTGACATACTCCCGGTTGTCGGCCACAAGCCGGGGGCCGTCAAAATACCTGGCGATCTTTTCGCACCGCTTGGGATCCCCGGGCAGGATCACATAGCGGCCAACATCGCCCTGCCCCACCTGGATATGGTACTGCTTTCCCGCTTTTTCCGAATAATTCATGATCTGTTTTTCCTCCCTTTTCTACGCTTCTACTTTTTTCCCGTTGGCAAAAACGCCTCCAGCGCCAGCTCCACGGATTTGTCCCAGACTTCCCACTGGTGGTCGCCCGCCCAATGCTCGAGGCTGACGGACGCGCCCCTGCCCTTCAATGCCTCGACAAAGCGGACGTTTTCCTGATACAGCGCATCCTGCTCGCCGCAGGTGATAAAAAAGCGGGGCAGCTGAGCGCCCTTCCGCTTCTTCAGCAGCGCCGCCAGATCCATTTCCGGCGGGACCTTCCCCTCCGGACCTATGACCGCCTGAATCTCCCGGGCCATCCGGCCCTTGGCATACTGGATGCGCTCCTCCATCTCAATAGCGGCGGAAAAGGCGGCGCAGCCGGCGTATTGCCGGGGCGCGGTCAGAGCGCATTTCAGCGCACCGTAGCCGCCCATGGACAGGCCCATGACATAGTTCTTCTCCCGCCGGAGGCTGAGGCCGAAGAGCCGGCCGCAGATCTGGGGCAGCTCCTGCTGTACATAGGAAAAATAGTCGATGCCCAGGGCCATATCCGCATAAAAACTGCGCTGAACCTCCGGCATGACAATGGCGGCTCCCTTTGCGGCAACGTAGCGCTCCACGGCGGTAAAGCGGCTCCAATCGGAGCAATTGCCGGACAGACCGTGCAGCAGATAGACTACCGGCGCGTCCTTCATTTTCCCATAGTCCGGCAGGATCACCTCCAAAGAGGTGTACATACCCATGACCTCCGATTTGATATCACAGCGTAAATGCGCCATATCCTTTCCTCCTCATATATATTAGAGCTTTTCTGATATGACTGCGCCCCCGGTCCTTCGGATCGGGGGCACGGCCACAGGCGGCACGGCCGCCTTACATATACTTGCGCATGGTGTCCGTAGCGGAATCGGTGGCAGCGCTGACCGTAACGGTAATCTTCAGGTTCAGGGGAGAACTGAAGGCGTCCAGCCAGTTGAGGAACTCGCCGATCTCGCGCTCGTCAGTGCTGCGGGCAACCTTGCACAGATTGTCGATAAAAATGTGGGAAATATCATAGTTGCCGGCATACAGGCCGCTGACAAAGCCGCGCAGGACTGCGAAGCTGTTGATGTCGAACTCCGAAGAGTCGATCATCCGGGTCTGGTGGCGGAGATTGAAGCTCATGTTCCGCTGGGGCTCGATGCACACCATGCATCCAACATCTTGCTCCGCAGCGCTCTCCATGAGTTCGATGAGCTGCTTGGTCTTTCCCTCGCCGGAGCCGCTCATGATCAGTCTAACCATATGAAATCACTCCTTTACTGCTTTTGGTCGACTTACGGTACTCATAGAATAGCACAAACAGCCGGGAAACACAACGGGAAAAATCACTTTTTAAAAAAAATTAACAGGTCCGGAGCTGCCTCTCCTCAGCAAGCGATGGGAACCGCGGGCATTTCCGGTTGAAATTTTCTCCCAAACCGTGTATACTACTGCCAGAAACAGCAAGGAGGATCGATTTTTATGAAGCTGATGATCGCATCGGACCTTCACGGGTCCGCTTACTACACAGGCAGGCTGCTGGATGCCTATCGGGCGGAGGCGCCGCAGAAGCTGCTTTTGCTGGGCGACCTTCTCTACCACGGGCCCCGGAACGCCCTGCCCAGGGACTATAACTGCATGGCTGCGGCGGGGATGCTCAACGGGATCAAAGACCATATCATCGCGGTGCGGGGCAACTGCGACTGCGAGGTGGATCAGATGGTACTGGAGTTTCCCATGATGGCGGATTACGCAATGCTGGAGTGGGAGGGCACAGCGCTATACGCCACCCATGGCCATCTGTGGAACGAACAGCAGACGCCCCCGATGTCCAGCGGAACAGTGCTGCTCAACGGTCATTTTCACGTCCCCACAGCCCACCGCCACGATGGCTGGCACTATATCAACCCCGGCTCCACATCTATTCCCAAGGACGGGAGCGTGGGCAGCTATCTGCTTCTGGAGGACCGGGTCTTTACCTGGAAGGATATGGACGGGAATCCATACCAGACATACGCGCTGGACTGATGCCCGCAAAACAGAAAAAGGCGGCGGCGCATCCCTCGGGGGATGCAGCCTGCCGCCTTTTCTTCATAACGTATTTTCGGTCCGCGGTACGCAGGGATCCGGGCCTTTTTCGGTCTTTATCAGAATACGCCCTGCTCCATCATAGCTTCGGCGACCTTCTTAAAGCCAGCCAGATTGGCACCGGCCACCAGGTTATACCCCAAGCCGTACTCCTCGGCGGCCTCCACGGACACCTTGTGGATGTTCTTCATGATGCCCTTCAGCTTCTCGTCTACTTCCTCGGCGGTCCAGACCAGCCGCTCGCTGTTCTGGCTCATCTCCAAGGCGGACACGGCCACGCCGCCGGCATTGACGGCCTTGGAGGGGGCTACGATCATGCCCTTCTGCTCCATGAGGTAGTAGAGCGCATCGTTGGTGGTGGGCATGTTGGCTACTTCGATGTAATACTTCACGCCATTGGCAACGATCTGCTTGGCATGCTCCATATGGACATCGTTCTGCATGGCGGAGGGCATGATGACATCGGCCTTGACGCCCCAAGGCTTCTCGCCGGGGTGGAACTCACAGCCGAACTTGTCGGCGTAATCCTGCACCTTGTTGCGGCCGGAGTTGCGCATGGTCACCAGGTAGTCTACCTTCTCCATGGAGGAGGACACGCCATCAGGATCGTAGATGTAGCCATCGGGACCGGACAGGGTAACAACCTTTGCGCCCAGGTGGTTGGCCTTCTTGCAGATGCCCCAGGTCACGTTGCCGAAGCCGGCGCAGGCGATGGTCTTGCCCTTGATGGACTCGCCCTCGTGCTCCAGGACCTCCTGGAGGTAGTACATAGCGCCGTAGCCGGTGGCCTCGGGACGGGTCAGGGAGCCGCCGTAGGAGAAGCCCTTGCCGGTGAGGACGCCGTTTTCGAAGGTGCCCTTCAGGCGGCGGTACTGGCCGTACAGGTAGCCGATCTCACGGCCGCCCACGCCCATGTCGCCGGCGGGCACATCGATGTCGGGCCCGATGTAGCGGTAGAGGGCGCTCATGAAGCTCTGGCAGAAACGCATGATCTCCGCATCAGACTTGCCGGCGGGATCGAAGTCGGAGCCGCCCTTGCCGCCGCCGATGGGCAGGCCGGTGAGGCTGTTCTTGAAGATCTGC
>CAMWTG010000156.1 GCA_947177115.1 uncultured Clostridia bacterium | reverse complement strand
TTCCTATATTGATCCCGTCTCAAAGAAGAACGAAGAGAAGCCTGACAACCTGCTGCTGCCGCCGGAATTCCCCTGCCGCACGGAGGACTTTACTTTCCAGGCTTTGCTTCTGCGCTTTATCTATCGGAAAACCAGACTGGTCTTCGCCGAACCCCGCAACTATATGCACGATCTGATCCCCACCACTCTGCGGGGGTTGGGGCAGTTCCTGAGCATCCTGGCCGCTATGAAGGATGTGCCTGTCATCCGGAAGGACGACCCGCGGCTGGACAGTCCTCACGACCTGATGAAGCTGGTCCGGGAGCAGGTGGAAATCCTGGAGATCAATCTGCCGCTGTTCGAAAACTATTTTATCAACGATTGGGTACACACCAAGCTGTCCGCCGAAAAGGCCGCCGTCATTGAGCGGCTGGCCCGCGCCCTGCCGGAGCAGCGCTGCCGTTTGGCCGTTTCCCTGCTGGAGGACATCTACGGGCCATCCGCGCCGGCAACCTCGGAAATGTATGATCTGTCCGATGACTACGTGAAGATGGTATGGTATCTTGAAAACTGGAAGAAACAGCACCGCCAGCGGGAGGACTTCTACCTCTTCTTCGCCGTCCACGCCTTTTTTTCTCTTCAATTCCATAAGACTGTGGTCCAACAGAAAAAGCGGGCCGTCCTTACTTTCACCGGCGATGGCCCTCTGCTCTTCGACTTCTCGCCGGAAACCACCCATTTGCCAACGCATTATCTGCTTTGCAGCGCACTGGGCACGCTGACCGGCTATCGAAAGAGGGATGTGCTGGACAGGAAGGAGTATCAGGCCCTTCGCGCTGCCGCCGGTAATGACTACGCCTTGGACCTCCTCGTCACCCCGGAAAGCGAGAGTACATACCGTTTCCGGCTGGTAAACCTACTGGCTCTCTTCCTGTCCCTGGGGTCCGACAATGGCCGGGAGCTGGTCCGCGGGGAGAGCTCCCAGAGAAACCTTTACCTGGCCCAAACCTCCTCCGCTACCATCGCCATCAACTGGGACGTGCAGGAGAAGCTTTTGAAAACCTCCCACAGCACCCTGAACAACACGGAAATCGATCTGGATTTCATCAGCGCCCTGCGGGCGGTGTGGAAGCGGTTCGATGATGACATCCGTGATATCAACCGCCCCAAGCCCGATGCCAAAAACAGGGAATCTATCGAACCGATGATCCTCAGCCGCCTGGAGGTTATAGCAAACTTTATCGTGGACGTGGAGGCGGAGAGCCGGTCCAAGCTTCACCGGCTGCTGGGTGCCATCGACACCCAGTTCGGCGCATACTATCTGCCTGCTCTCTGCGACATCCAGCGTAGCGCCCAAAATCTGTTGGACCGCATCAATGCGGTTCCTTATGACCCAATGTTGACCCAGTTCGCCTGGTACTCCTTTGTTGAGGTTGTCAATAACTTCCGCGTGCCGACCGGCAAGAGGCCTCTTGATTTGGACAATCTGGAGAAAAGGATCAATAATCTTAACATAGCGCAGGATATCACCCAGCATTCAAAAGCCAAGACTGCCTTCCAAAGCTCCTTTCACAAATTGCTGGCCGATTTCTACAAGCGGTTCGGCTATACCAAGGCGACCGTCACCAAAGCGGCCCGTCAATCCGGAGAGGACCGCTGATGGACGCCGCCGAAAAGATCCTGGACCTGCTCTTCCGCCGCATTCCGCCGGAGCGCATCCTCCGGCGGATTTGCTGCCAGCTCCAGGGAACGCCGCTGTCTATGTCGGAAGATCGGGAGCAGGCTGTTTTTCTCCAATTTGCCGAAACCACGCTCCACGGCTATTCGGAGGATGAGCAGACTCTGCTCTATTGCCAACTGGAGCAGGCCGTGCGCAGCCGGGCGGAGCAGCTGCGCTGCACGCCCTCCGTTTTTCTGCCCCTTGTGGATTTCGGTCTGGAGGTCCTTACCACGCAAGGAGATGAGCCCTTGTGCCGGTCCTCCAAGGTCCTCAGCTGGCGCAGCGCCTATCATCTGTTTGGGCAGGATATGATCGTATGCGCCTATCTGGCCTGTCTGGACGCCCGGAGCCGCGCCCAGCGGACGGATTTTGCCTGGCCCGCCGTCCTGCGCACGGACAACCGGGTCCTGCGGCAGGTCCTGTCCGCCGGCATTGCGGAGAACCATTTCCATCTGACCGGCTCCACCCAATCCTTTGCCGTGGCCTGGTGTTCACTGATGAACGACCCCGCATCTATCCAGGATCTGCCGGAGAATTTCTCCTCTTTGCTGCAGTCCGTTGCCAGCCGCGGGCCGGAGGACAATGTGCTGCCTATGGAGGAGCGGCTGACTATCGCCGCTTTGGTTCGCGGCATCCTGTTCCGCTCCCTGACCGGCCAGCTGGACTTTTCCAGTGAGGAAGCTTTCCGTCAGGACTATCTGAACTGCTTCGCCCCCGCCAGTACTCTGACTGACCGGGTGGAGGTGCTGCAAACCATGTACGGCGTGCGCCTCCCCCTGCCGGATGGAGAGTCCATCTGTTTGGACTACGCCCTGGAGCTGCCGGTTTTCCAGGCGGTGAAGGACTCCCCCTACCGGGCGCTGGCCGGTGAGCGCTGCTTGCTGTACCGCTGCTTCTCCGCCTGCTTTGACGAAAGCTTCACCAGCTTCGAGCGGCTTCTGTTCTATCTGTATCTGTCGCTGAAGACCGCCTTTCGCGGGGAGATGATCCAGGTAAACCGGCAGGTAGGCTTTCTGAATTTCAAAAACTATCAGGACCGGAAGGACATGGCCTGGACCGGTCCCTTCCGCTGGGAATCCTGCCGTATGGCGCTGAACGCGCCGCTGCGGACGGAGCCTATCCGCTCCCTGGAGGCCCGACTCACGCCCGACTGGACCAGCCGTGCCATCATAGAAAAGGTATTGGCCTATGACCGGGGAGAGCTCTTTGCCAGACAGCCCTGCCGCCCGGTACTGTCGCCGGAGGAGCCCCTGCCGGACCCGGAGTCGGCCGCGGATCAATTCCTGGAGGAGCCTTTTTTTTACGTCCTGCACTTCCCCAAGCAGCGGGACGAGGAACTGCCGCCTTCCTTCGTTCTGAAGCACCGGCACCAGGCGCTGCGGGAAAAGGTGTGGGCCCAGGCTGAGGCCCTGGCGGAAGCGCTGAGCACCTCCGCCTATCTGTGCAGCCGGGTGCGGGGCATTGATGGCTGCGCTAATGAGGTAGACTGCCGGCCGGAGGTATTCGCCGCCGCCTTCCGCTTTCTCCGGGGTTTCCAGACCACGGATCTGAACGCGCCCAGCGCTCTGCTGCCCCGTTTCCGGCACCGGCTGTCCCTTACCTATCACGCCGGAGAGGATTTCTATGACATCGCCGATGGCCTGCGAGCCATTGACGAGGCGATCTGTTTTCTGGACTACCGGCGGGGAGACCGGATCGGCCACGCCCTGGCGCTCGGCGTGGATCCCCAGGTCCACTATCAGGCCAAGTCCATGCACATCGTCCTGCCCCAGCAGAACTACCTGGACAATCTGGTATGGCTGCTTTACCGCTGCCGGGCGCTGGGAGTGTGCATTGATCCCCAGCAGTACGGCCTGATGCAGCAGGAGGCCCTCCGCCTGCTGCGGAATATTTATGGCCCCGTGATGGAGGACAACGGCTGGTCCGTCACTCTGCAGGATTACTACTGCAGCATGATGCTCCGGGGCGATGAGCCCTGTCTGTATCAGACCCTGTCCTTTCAGGAGCCGGACGACATGGACGAATATAGCCGCTGGCAGACCGTTCCCGACCGCCCCGGCCAGCAGCTGGCCGCCTACCGCAGCTCTCGCACCGTTGCCGGATTGTACGCCAGCTATCATTACAACCGGCTGGTGAAGGAGGAGGGACAGAAACCCATCCGGGTCCCAGTCCGGCCGGAGTACATCACCGTTATGAGACAGGCCCAGGACGCCATGCAGCGGTATCTGGCAGAGCGCGGCATTGTTATCGAATGCAACCCTTCCTCCAATGTTTTGATTGGGACCTTTGGAGAATACGGGCGGCACCCCATTACCCGGTTCAATAACCTGGATCTGACCGGCAGTGTGGACAGCGGAATCCCCCAGCTCCATGTATGCATCAACACAGATGACCTTGGCGTGTTCGACACTTCCCTTGAATTTGAATACGCACTGCTGTACCATGCCCTCAGTGTACAGGTAAGTAAGAACGGCCAGCCCCGGTACGACCGGGAAAGCATCCTGCGCTATCTGCGCAGCGTCCAGGAAATGGGGATGCAGGCAGTCTTCCCTTCCTGCCGGGAGCCTTGAACATATGATGAATAGCAAGTACTCCGGATATCAAACATCGGACTGGGAAAATATTCCCAGTCCGATGTTCTTACTTTACTCAATGCTGACAATATAATAGTACACCGGCTGACCTCCCGGCAGGACGGACAATTCCGCATCGGGACACTTCCCGGCAAACAAGGTCTCCGCTTCCTGCGCCTGTTCCTCAGTGACATCCTCGCCGTAGAACAGGGTCACAAACTCCGCGCCCTTCTCCGCCGCTTTCTCCGCCAGTTTTTCCAGCATAACGGAAATATCCTGATTCGTGCCGAACAGTTTTCCGTCCAGCAGAGACAGATAGTCGCCCTCGTTGATGGCAAAGCCATCGAAATCACTGTTCCGGGCGGCATAGGTGATTTGGGCGGTGGATACGCCGCTGATAGCGCCGCTCATGACGCTCAGCAGCTCCTCCGGCTCCAGCTCCGTATCCACATTCATCATAGCGGCAACGCCCTGCGGGATCGTCTCCGTGGGAACGACAACGACCTCCTTGCCGGTCAGCCCCACGCATTGCTGGGCGGCCATGATGATGTTCTTGTTGTTGGGCAGGACAAATACGATCTCGGCGGGAACCTTTTCGATCTCCCTGAGAATGCTCTCGGTGGAGGGATTCATGGTCTGTCCTCCGGAAATCACTCCGTCCACGCCCAGATCCTTGAACACTGCGGCCAGTCCATCGCCGGCGCAGACAGCCAGGAAACCGTAGCGCTTCTCCGGCGCTGCCCCGGCCGCCCCGCCGCTTTCCAGCTCCTCCTCGACCTCATCCAGGTCGTCCACACTCTGAGCCTTCTTCCCGGCGGCCACATCCTCCGCCTGAGTGCGCATGTTCTCGATCTTGGCCAGTTCCAGCGTGCCGAACTTCTGCGCTTCGGTCAAGGCGCTGCCAGGAATGTTGGTATGGACGTGGACCTTGAACGCTTCATCGTCCTCGCCAATGACCAGGCTGTCGCCAATGCTGTTAAGGTAATCCCGCAGAGGCGTCAGGTTCACCTCCGGGTCATCTTTCCGAACAATAAAAACAGTATCAAACGCAAACGTGATCTCTTCAACGGAGAAAACATTGAAATCCGCCTTTTCCTGTTTGGCGGGAGACTCTTCGGTGATCTCCGGCATGGCTTCGCCCCGCAGGGAGGCCAGCATCCCCTCCAGAATAGCCAGATACCCCTTGCCCCCCGCGTCCACCACTCCGGCCTTTTTCAGCACAGGGTTCATATCGGTGGTCTGGGCCAGCACCTCATAGCCCACCCGGATGGATTCCGCCAGCATGTACTCCACATCATTGTTTTCGCCGGCGGCCTCCAGGGCCCGCTTGGCGGCCAAACGGGAGACGGTGAGCACAGTGCCCTCGGCGGGCTTCATTACCGCGCCGTAGGCGGAAGAAACGCCCTCCTGCATGGCGTTGGCCAGCAGGACCGCATCGGCGGTATCCTGTCCCTTCAGCGCCTTGGACATGCCCCGGAACAGAAGGGAGAGGATCACGCCGGAGTTGCCCCGGGCGCCCCGGAGGAGGGCGCCGGCAGTGATGGAGGCGGCCTGCCCGATGGCTTTAGGCTCACTTTTTTTCAACTCGGCGGCAGCGGTGCCGATGGTCAGGCTCATATTGGTGCCGGTGTCGCCATCGGGGACAGGGAAAACGTTAAGGTCGTTGATCTTTTGCTTTTGCAGGGTAATGACGGCGGCGCCGTGGAGGACCATTTCCTTAAACTGGATCCCGTTGATCGATTGAATCATAGTTCCCGTTAACCCCCCTTGGAATTGGACACAACAGAGTCTACGCAGACGTCCACGTTTTTCACGGGGATCCCGGTATACTTGCTGACTTTATACTGCACCTCGCTCATGATCGAGCGGCATACGGCGGTAATATTGATGCCGTGTTCAACGATGATGTGCAGGCGGATGGTGACGGTAGAGTCCTCGTTATAAATAACCTGGACGCCCTTGCTCATAGCCTCTTTGCGCAAAAGATGGACCAATCCATCGGTCATGGAGCGGAAGGCCATACCCTTCACGCCGAAACAGTTTGTGGCGGCGTTTCCGGTGATGTTGGTGAAAACGGCGTCACTGATCGTAATGGTTCCTTTTTTCCCTTGCAGTTTTATCATAAAATAACACCCTTTCAGCGGAATAGCTGATATTTGCAGTATATTATTATATACTAATTTTTCCAAGAGTACAAGGGGAAAAAGAGAAATCCGCAAAATGTCTGAAAAGGGGGGAATTTTCTATTGAAAAATGGGTCGGTTTGACATAATATATAGCAGAGGCGGGGCGTTCTTTTCCCTTGTGGGAAAAGAACCAAAAGCACCCTCAAGGGACT
>CAMWTG010000155.1 GCA_947177115.1 uncultured Clostridia bacterium | reverse complement strand
TTTCAGGATACGACTTCCTCACCCGGGACGAGTGAGCCAAAAGCGTATATGAGGCGGCGCGGGCTATGGCGGACAGTTTTGTTTGGGATTGTTTGGCCCTATAAGCAAAGAGAACAATAAATCGGGAATCGCAGGAGGCTGTATTTAATGATTTGCGCAGAAAAAGGAAAAGAGCAAGATTGTTTTATTGATTTTGTAGAAAAGGCTTTAAGAATGTTGGCTAAAGAAAAGTACAGTGATTTTTTAGCCGCGTTTGATAAAAGTAGAATATTGACGGAACAAGAGTTGATTTTTGCACTTCAATATTTGGATGAAACCCGGCCGGTATTGAAAATTGATGACCCAGCACTGGTGAAAAGCCCCAAAAATCAAGAAATAGATTTGTATACTTTTAATGACGGCAGTGGATATAGTATGGATTATGGTTTAACAACTGATGGTGAGATAAACGATTTAACTCTTCAAGTTGAATTTCTGAAAAAAGGAAACGGATATATTGTTTCACTTGATGATTTGCATACACTATAAATAATTTCAGCAGGGCAATTTTAATTTTGGTGAAGAATGGGTAAGTCTCCTGATCTTATAAGTTACCCAGCCGCCAACGGAAACGGCATAAAAAACCGTTGGATGGCGGCTGGCTATTGACGCGCCCCTGTGCTGCCTGTTTTATTCGGAGTATTCCCGTTCCTTTACGATACATTCCTTTAGCAGATACCGGACCCTATATGCGGAAAGGGCCGGCCCCGGGAAAGATTTTCCCAGGGCCGGCCCTTCTGCCGGATGTTTGCCGCCTTGCCGTTTAGTGGCAGCAGCTGCAGTACTGCTTTGCGCCCTCGTAGTCGCAGGAGCTGGTCAGACTGTTGGGAGGAAAGAACTCATCCACAGGGAAATTGATGCCCTGGAAGAGCTCGCAGGGATCCTCTCCGGCGCAGCCGCCGCCGCAGGAGCAATCCTTATCCGGCATGCAGTAGTCGAATACCGGCATCAGCAGCTGGCTGTCCCGCTCCAGGCGGATAATGGAGAACTGGCCCAGGGTCACAAAGGCCCGGCGGTAGTCATCGCCCATGGTCAGCTCGCAGCCGAAGCACTGGCATACGCAGGCCGGGATCTCGCAGATGTCGCAGTCGCAGCACCGGTTCTCGCAGCACTCCACCAGCTTGGCGTCCAGGACGATGGGATCGACCGCCTCCACCACGGCGGTGGGAAGATTGCTCTGCTCCAGCAGCTGGCGGTCCATGGCGTCAACGCGCAGCTGGGAGGAGAAGATCTTGGCGTTGCCCTCGCTGCCGAAGAGGATGGCCCGCTTGTCAAAGACGCACAGGCCTTCTACCTCCACCGGACGGGGGCAGGAGCAGTAGGCGTTGAGGGTCACGCGGTAGAAAAACCGCATATCCACCGTGTAGAAGCCCCGGTTGAAGGCCACGGGCTCCACATCGATGTACGTATAGAGCAGCTCCGCCTTGCCGCCCTTCACCGTCTGGGCCCGGTTGAGAATATCCTGGCCGCAGGCGGTGGGGTAAAAGCGCAGATCCTCGATACAGTCTTTATCGCGGCAGCTGTCAAAAATCTTCTTGGTATGGATACAAACGGCCTCACAGTTTTCCCGCAAACCGGAAACAGGGCCGGGAGCAATGCGCTCAGGCATAATAAACCTCCTAAGTTATAAGGAACCCAATGCGGGTCCTCAGCGTTATGCTTTCTGGTGTTGGGAAGGCGTCCGCCTTCATTCCAGTCTATGCACCTGCGGCCGGGTGGTGAAAATTTGGGCTATACAAATTGCGGCGGAGCGGGTATAATAGGGATGACTACATACAGGAGGCGGACTATGCCCTCTTTTGGTTTTATCAAGGATAAGCTGGAGATCAAATTCCTGATTCTCTATATTATGGCGCGGCTGGTGGAGCCGGTACCGTTTGAGACACTGCAGGAGCTGAGCATGTGCGACAGCGGGGTGGATTATTTCGGTTTCTCCGAATGTCTGGCGGATCTGGTGCGGACGGAGCATCTGCGTATGGCGGACGGACTGTACGCCATTACGGACAAGGGGCGGCGCAACAGCTCAGTCTGTGAGAGCAGCCTGCCCTATTCCGTGCGGATAGCGGCGGAGCGGAAACTGGTCCTCTGCAACGAGCAGCTGAAACGCCGGGCTTTGGTAAGAGCCGCCGTCCAGCCCAGGGAGAAGGGCGGCTATGAGGTTTCCCTCTCCCTCAGCGATGAGCTGGATGAGCTGATGAGCCTCAAGCTGCTGGTTACCCGGCAGGATATGGCGCTGGAGCTGCAAAAGCGGTTCCGGGAGGGCGCGGAGGAGCTGTATGCCAAGATCCTGGCGGACCTGTATGGAAAAACAACCTGAAACCGGAAAAGCCGCTGCATCCGCAGCGGCTTCAGAGTATCGACAAAGATGCTGACACATCTTTGTCGAGAGGGTTTCGCTTCGCTCCGCGCAAATTGTTTTTCCCGCGTACACGCCGCGGGAAAACAATTAAAATCTTTTCGCGCCTGTGGGCGCGAACTCCTGCGGAGGGTCTCTTTGTCTACGGTCTGAGGCCGGGAATGACTTCCCGGCCTCTCATTAACAGCAATGATCAGAACAGATGCCAAACGGTCCGTACAAAGGATTTTTACGATGCGGGGGCGGATATGATCCTCCCCCGCAATCACACGGCGGGCGCCTGCCCCTGCTAATGCCCGCGGGGGATTTGCTCCAGTTCTCCGCGCTCTTTTCCCAGATCCGCCCGCAGCAGGTCCGCCAGGACCACGCCCAGCGGCAGCTCTGCAAACCAGACCGCCTTGCCCAGCAGCCGGCCGCAGAAGAACGCCGACAGGGCCCCGCCTGCCACAAATGCCGCCAGCATCCCCAGATGGGCCGACAGCTTGCGGCGCGCCTCCCGCTTCTTGTCCCGGTCCGCCAACATGCGGTAGAAACCGATCCCCACCTGCCGGATATGGTTGGTGCAGAAGGTCGTGGCCATAGGGATTCCCTGGGCCTGGCGGAAGGTGTTGTACTGCATGGAGCAGATAAAGTTGACGGTGATCTGGGTGATCTGCACAGGCGCGGCCTCGGGTAGGAACCCCAGAAACAGCACCGCCAGCATTTCCACCAGCACCAGCGCCGTCTCCCAGCGGATCAGGTGCAGTTTCCCCATGCCGGCCTCCGCCGCCTCCGATACAACAGCGCCCAGACAGTAGGCCGATATCGGAATCAGATAGTAGAGCGCCTGCGCCCAGGCTCCGCCGCCCAGCGCCATGGCCATCAGCACAAAATTCCCGGTCTGGGCATTGCAGAACACACCGCCCCGGATCGAATAAGTAAACGCGCCCAGATATCCGCCGGCCATCATCAGCAGGGCATAGATCTGCCGCTTTTCGCACGCCAGATAATGATCGCGTCCGGCTGCTTTGACCGGCGCAGCTTCGTTCTTCATAACGCCACTTCCTGTTTTCATGGATATTTGCTTGTTGCAGCATGAAGAATCTAGCACAAAGCGGGGAGGATGTCCAGTTTTATTTTCCTTCCTGCCGCTCTACCGGGCCATCAGCTCCTCGATTTCGGCGATTTCAAGCAGCCTGTTCCCGACCAGGTCCTCCGGCGCGCCGTCCGTCACCAGAATATCGTTCTCCAGCCGGATGCCAATGCCCTCCTCCGCCACATAGAGGCCCGGCTCGCAGGTGATGACCATCCCGGGCTCATATTCGGTGCGGCTGCAGGGATCGTGGGTGTCCAGGCCCAGGGAGTGGGAGACGCCGTGATAATAATACTTCCGTACATCGCTGTCATCGGTAATGAGCTTCGCCGTCCGCAGCGCCTTCTTGTAGAAGTCCACCACCGCCTGATTGGACTCCTTTGTGGGATTGCCGGGGCGCATTTTGTCCTTGGCCAGCTCCATGGCCTCCCGGACGATGCCGTAGAGCTCCTTCTGCCGGTCCGTAAATTTTCCGCCCACGGGGAAGGTCCGGGAAATATCGGCGGAATAATAGCCGTACTCAGCGCCCAGATCGACCAGCAGCAGGTCCCCGTCTTTCGTCACGCAGTCGTTATCGGCATAGTGGAGCATGACCGCGTTCCCGCCGGAGGCGGCGATGGTCTCAAAGCCGTGGCGCAGGCCGCTGCGGGCCACGTAGTGCTCGTAATCCGCGGCCCACTGGTACTCGTATTCGCCGGGCCGCGCGGTCCGCAGCATCTGCCGGAGGGCTTCAATGGTCACATCGCCGGCCCGGCGGATGCAGGCGACCTCCTCCGGCGTCTTGATGGACCGCAGGGAGGCGATCAGCGGCGCAACGTTTTTGATCTGCGCCATGGGGAACTTCTCGCGGATGGTTCTGGCAAACTCCTCCGCCCTGGTGGACGCGGCGGTCATAGACAGGCGGTCAAAGGAAAAATAGACGCTGGTCAGGCCGTAGGAGAGGTAATTGGCGGCATACCGCTCAAAGTCCTGCATGTAGAGGACGCTGCCGCTCTTAATGCCGCTGCGCTCGGAGGCCCGCTCCCGGGTCAGCATCTTGCCGTTCCACTTGATGATCTCCTCGTCCGGCTCGTCAATGAACAGCCACACCCGCGCACCGTTCCTTGTCTTGGCCAGCAGCAGCCAGACGTTCTGGGTGTCGATGCCGGTCATATAATAGAAATTGCGGTTTACGGAAAAGGGATGCATATCCTGGTCGTTGCTCTTGACCGGGGCGAATCCGGAGTGCAGCAGGACCATGCTGTCCTCATCCAGCTGGTCCAGCAGCTTCTTTCTGTTGTCAGTATAAAACTCTGCTGTCATATTGACCTCCCGAAAATAGTGTTGTCCGCTGCGCGGCGCAGGGACGCTGCTTTCAGTATAGCACATTTTTCCGGACAGCGGTAGCCTTATTTCGCCCTTTCTTACATTGTCCGCATGTTCTTGCGATACCCCCATATATATGATGATATGGAGGTGCGGATGTGAAAAAGGGCAATGAGATCTTTTATAATATGCTGCTCCTGACCGGCACAAACTTCCTTCTGCGGCTGGCCGGCATGAGCTTCCAGGTTTATCTGTCCGGCCGCATCGGCGCGGCGGGGATCGGACTTCTGCAGCTGGTCCTCTCCGTTGCCGCCCTGGCCTTTACCGTTGGCTCGGCGGGGGTGCGCACCTGCGCGACTTATCTTTCCGCCGGAGAGATAGGCCGGGGACAGGCGGGCGGTCTCTCCGGGGTCCTTTCCGGCTGCTGTCAGTACAGCCTCCTGTTCGGCGGCGCGGCGGCAATCGCGCTGTGGCGGGCCGCGCCCTGGCTGTGCGAAGTCTGGATCGGCGACCGGGCCGCGATTGCCGCGCTGCGCCTTTTCGCACTGTTTCTGCCGGTCAGGTGCCTCCACGGCGTCATGACCGGTTATTTTACCGCTGCCAAGCGGGTGGGCAGCACCGTGGTGGTGTCCTTTCTGGAGCAGGGCTGCTCCATAGCCGTTACGCTGGCGCTTCTCTCCCGGTGGGCGGGCGCGGACTCCGGCCGGGCTGCTGTTGCCGTAGTGGCCGGCGGCTGCGCGGCGGACGTGCTGGGTTTTTTGCTGCTTGTCGGACTGCGGGCGGGGACCGGCCCGAGAGAACGCGCGCGGCCGCCCTACAGCCGTATTTTGCGGGTGGCGCTGCCGCTGGCCCTGGCCGATACGCTGCGGTCCGGATTGAATACGATCGAGGATCTGATCATCCCCCGGCAGCTGGCGCTTTTTGCCGGAACCGTGAACGCGATGGCGGATTACGGCATGATCCGCGGGATGGTGTTTCCGGTATTGATGTTCCCGGCGGCGATCCTGTTCTCGCTTGCGGAGCTGCTGGTGCCCGAATTCTCCCGGTGCGCGGCCCGGGGCAGCAAAAACCGGGTGCAGTATCTGGCAAAGCAGGGGCTGCGGGTGTCCATGCTGTTTGGATTGTGCGCGGGGGGGATGCTGTTTGCGATGGCGGATGCGCTGGGTGAATTGCTTTACCGGGAGCAGCAGGTGGGGGACCTGCTGCGGCTCTACGCCCTGTTTGTGCCCATGCTCTATGTGGATACCCTGGTGGACGCCATGTGCAAGGGCCTGGGACAGCAGAACGCGAACGCGCGGTATAACACGCTGACGTCCTTTCTGGACGTTGTGTTTTTGTGGTGCCTCCTGCCCAAATGGGGGCTGAACGGGTATACCGTCAGCTTTGCCGTGACCCACCTTATCAATTTTGTTTTGAGCCTGCGGCGGTTGATCCGGGTGTCGGGCATCCGTCCGGCGGCGGGGAGGCCGGCGCTGGCGGTGATCTGCACGGCGGCGGCCGGCGGCGTGGCGGCGCTGGCGGACGGCGTGCTGCTGGCAGGCGGAAGTTTTTTGCTGCTGCTGGGGGGGCTGTGGTATCTGTGCGGGATCATAGGCAGGGACGACTTCCTGTGGATGCGTAAACTGATCGGCGGAAGGTATGGCCGGTAACATACGATCCATAAAGCGGCAGGATCCGTGTGGGGGCGGGCAACATTCCCCCCCCCACCCGCCCGGTGTTTATTTTTTCCCTCAGAATACGGCCCCCGCCCTCAGGCCTAGTCCCTGGCCCCAGTTCTAATGTATGAGCACACAGTGGGGCTGTGATCCCCACAGGAGCTCTAATGTAGGGACGCACAGTGTGGCTG
>CAMWTG010000154.1 GCA_947177115.1 uncultured Clostridia bacterium | reverse complement strand
GCCCACGCCCAAGGAGTTCCGCAAGGTCCTGGACCAGTATGTCATTGGCCAGGACAGCGCCAAGGTGGCCCTCTCCGTGGCGGTGTACAACCACTATAAGCGCATCCAGTTCGCCTCCGCAGACAACGGCGGCGAGGATGTGGAGCTGCAGAAGAGCAACATCCTGATGATCGGCCCCACCGGCTCAGGCAAGACCCATATCGCCCAGACCCTGGCCCGGATCCTGCAGGTGCCCTTCGCTATTGCCGATGCCACCACCCTCACCGAGGCGGGCTATGTGGGCGATGACGTGGAGAACATCCTGCTGCGGCTGCTGCAGGCGGCGGACTACGATGTGGACCTGGCGGAGCGGGGGATCATCTATGTGGATGAGATCGACAAGATCGCCCGGAAGAGCGAGAACACCTCCATCACCCGGGATGTGTCCGGCGAGGGCGTGCAGCAGGCGCTGCTGAAGATCCTGGAGGGCACCGTGGCCAACGTCCCGCCCCAGGGAGGCCGCAAGCATCCCCATCAGGATTTCATCCAGATCAACACCAGGAACATCCTCTTTATCTGCGGCGGCGCTTTCGATGGCCTGGACAAGATCATCGAGCGGCGCACCGACAAGCGTGGCCTGGGCTTCGATGCCCCCATCCAGAGCAAGAAGGACCGGGATATCGGGCTGATCCTCAAGGAGGTCCAGCCCCACGACCTGCTGAAATTCGGCATCATCCCGGAGCTGGTGGGCCGTCTGCCCATTATCGCGCCCCTGGACTCCCTGAAGCGGGAGGACTTGGTGCGCATCCTCACCGAGCCGAAGAACGCTCTGGTGAAGCAGTACGAGAAGCTGCTGTCCTACGATGAAGTGGAGCTGACCTTTGCCGAGGGGGCCCTGGAGGCCGTAGCCGACAAGGCCATCGAGCGCAACATCGGCGCGAGAGGCCTGCGCGCGGTGATGGAGGGCATTTTGACGGAGATCATGTACGATATCCCCTCCGATCCCACGGTGCAGCGGGTGGTCATCACCTCCTCCTGCGCCAATGGGGAGTGCGGCCCCACCCTGGTCCACAGCGGCGAGGGGGAGCCCGTGGCGTCCAACCCGGCGTCCTGACAGGATGTGCGGTTTTACAAGCATGATCCAATAGAGGGGGGCGGGATACTGCCCCCCTTTTGTATTTATTATGGTCAACAATGTCAACGATAACGGGGCGGCAGCGTCCCTTTTTCCTGCCCGGCGTCCGCCGGGGAAAGGAGGAACGAGCAAGTGGAACTGAATGAAACCATGAATATGCCTGTGCTGGCCCTGCGGGGGCTGGCCATCTTCCCGGGCTGCGTACTGAGCTTCGATGTGGAACGGGAGATCTCCATCCGGGCTCTGGAGCGGGCCATGGAGCGGGATCAGTATATCTTCCTGGTGGCCCAGCGGGAGACCGCCACTGACCAGCCGGGGGAGCGGGACCTCTACACCGTGGGCACCATGTCGGTGATCCGGCAGATCCTCCGCATCGGCGATGCCGCCGTGCGGGTCATCATGGAGGGCAAGGGCCGGGCCAGGCTGCGCCGCCTGTGGCAGACGGAGCCTTATCTCCAGGGCAACGTGGAGCCCCTGCGGGACGGGCGTGCCCGGATCTCCGAGTTCCAGCTGGAGGCCCTGCTGCGGCAGACCTATACCAATTTCACGGAGTACGCCGCCCTGGCCCCCCGGCTGGGGGATGAGATGTCCGCCGCCGTCATGGAGGACCGGGACCCCGGCCATCTGGCGGACTTCATCGCCCAGAACATTATGCTCCGCCACCAGGACAAGCAGGCGGTGCTGGAGGAGCTGCGCCCCGTCCACCGGCTGCGGAAGGTCAACGAGCTGCTGGCCCGGGAGGCGGAGGTGCTGTCCTTCGAGCATGAGCTGGAGGGCCAGATCCGCCGGGAGATGGGGGAGGTCCAGAAGGACCACATCATCCGGGAGCAGATCCGCCTCCTGCAGCAGGAGCTGGGGGAGGACGAGGACAGCGAGCTGATGGAGTACCGCGTGAAGATCCAGCAGCTGGCCCTGCCGGACGAGGTCCGGGAAAAGATGCTCAAGGAGGTGGACCGGCTGGCCAAGCAGCCCTACTCCAGCGCCGAGGCATCGGTGATCCGCAGCTATCTGGACGTGTGCCTGGAGATGCCCTGGGGCCGGGAGACCCGGGAGCGGGCCAGCGTGTCCGCCGCCCGGAAGATCCTGGACCGGGACCACTTCGGCCTGGAGAAGGTGAAGGAGCGCATCCTGGAGTTCATTGCCGTGCGGCAGATCAACCCCGGGGCCAAGGGGCAGATCATCTGCCTGGTGGGCCCTCCGGGGGTGGGCAAGACCTCTGTCGCCATCTCCGTGGCGGCGGCGCTGAACCGGAAGCTGGCCCGGCTGAGTTTGGGCGGCGTTCGGGACGAGGCGGACATCCGCGGCCACCGGAAGACCTACATAGGGGCCATGCCGGGGCGGATCGCCGCCGCCATTTCCCAGAGCGGCAGCATGAACCCCCTGCTGCTGCTGGATGAGATCGACAAAATGGGCAGCGACTACCGGGGGGACCCCTCGGCGGCCTTGCTGGAGGTGCTGGACAGCGAGCAGAACTATGCCTTCCGGGACCACTTTTTGGAGATCCCTCTGGATCTGAGCAAGGTGCTGTTTATTACCACCGCCAATACCACCTCCACCATCCCCCGGCCCCTGCTGGACCGGATGGAGGTGATCGAGCTGACCAGCTACACCGATGAGGAGAAGCTGGAGATCGCCAAACGGTATCTGCTGCCCAAGCAGATGAAGGAGCACGGGCTGAAAAAGTCCGCCCTGCGGGTCAGCGATGAGGCCCTCCGGGCCGTCATCACCGGGTATACCCGGGAGTCCGGCGTCCGCTCCCTGGAGCGGCAGATGGGCAAACTGTGCCGGAAGACGGCCATGCGGCTGGTATCCGGCGAGGCCAAACGGTGCGCGGTGGCGCCGGAGAACCTGGAGGACTACCTGGGCGTCCGCCGCTACCAGACCCCGGCGCTGGACCGGGATCCGGTGGGCGTGGTCAACGGCCTGGCCTGGACGGAGTCCGGCGGCGAGCTGCTGGAGGTGGAAGTCAACGTGATGGAGGGCACCGGCAAGCTGGAGCTGACCGGCAACCTGGGGGACGTGATGAAGGAATCCGCCCACGCCGCCGTCAGCTGCATCCGCAGCCGGGCGGGGCAGCTGGGCATTGACCCGGAGTTTTACAAGAATAAGGACATCCACATCCATTTCCCCGAGGGGGCCGTGCCCAAGGATGGGCCCTCCGCCGGGGTCGCCATCACCACCGCCGTGGTATCAGCCCTGACGGGGCGGCGGGTCCGCTCCAGCGTGGCCATGACCGGCGAGGTGACCCTCCGGGGCCGGGTGCTGGCCATCGGAGGGCTGAAGGAGAAGACCATGGCCGCCAAGCGCAACGGCATCAAGACCGTGCTCATTCCCAAGGAGAATCTGCGGGATCTGGCGGAGATCGACCCGGTGGTGCGGGAGAGCCTGCGGTTTGTATCCGCCGAGACGGTGGACACGGTGCTGGGCGAGGCGCTGTACCCGGCGGAGAGCGCTGGGGAACGGCCCGGTCCGGTCCAGGAGCAGGAGCCCATGATCACCGCTTTTGTGCCCATGGAGCAGGCGGTGAAGGATGCGCCCATGCCGCAGTGAGATGCCCGTTGGGCGCGGCCCGACGCCGGGACGCAGAAAGGAGGCAGACCATGCCGCTGAATTTTAGCAAGGTGGAGTTCATCCGCTCCGCCGTGAAACGGGAGGACTTCCTCCGGGACGGCCTGCCCCAGATGGCCTTTGCGGGCCGGTCCAACGTGGGGAAAAGCTCCGTCATCAACCGGCTGGTGAACCGGAAGAATTTTGCCCGGGTGGGCGCGTCTCCGGGAAAGACCAGCCAGATCAACTATTTCCGCATTGACGGCGGGGCCTATCTGGTGGACCTGCCGGGGTACGGCTACGCCAAGGTGTCCAAGGCGGAGCGGGACCGGTGGGGGCGGCTGATGGAGAGCTATTTCGCCTCCGGGCTGATCACCCTGGGGGTCATGATCGTGGACGCCCGGCACAAGCCCACCGCGGACGATGTGACCATGGCAAACTGGTTCTATGACGCGGAGTGCCCGCTGGTGGTGGCGGCCAACAAGCTGGACAAGCTGAAAAAGTCGGAGATCGAGCCCAATCTGCAGCGCATCCGGGAGACGCTGGGCCTGCGGGAGGGGGACGGACTGGTGCCCTTCTCCGCCGAGCGGGGGGATGGGAAGGAGCAGCTGATCTCCGTCCTGCTGCGGGAGCTGGAGGGCGGTGCATAAAGTTGGAACGGCCCCTGCTGGGGGAGCGGACCGGCATCCGCAGCTATGCGCCGGAGGATCTGGCTTTTTCCACGGATATGTGGTTCTGCCCGGAAAATGGGAAGTACCTCTGAATAGCGCGTTTGACAGCTTTATTTACGAAAAGAAGCTATCACTATAACCAGCGGCCCCGTGAGGACACGGGCTCTACAGATGATGAACCCTGTAGGGCCCGATGTCCTCATCGGGCCGCTTCTCCAGGAAATGCAGCAGCCGCAAAAAGGCTCCCTGCGGAACGAATCCGCAGGGAGCCTTCTGATTGAATATGGCGTTATATAGGAAAGAATTACTCCTCCGCCAGGGCCTTGGCCTCGGCGATGGCCTTCTCCTGGGCGGCCGCCGGGCAGTCCTCGTAGCGGACAAAGTGGAAGGTGAAGCTGCCCCGGCTCTGGGTCATGGACCGCAGGTCGATGGCGTAGGTCATCATCTCCGCCATGGGCACCTCGGCCTCCACCACCTGGTCGCCATCGCCGGTGGGATTCATGCCCATGACGCGGCCCCGGCGCTTGTTCAGGTCGCCCAGGATGTCGCCCATGTAGCTGTCGGGGATGGTCACCTTCAGCTCACCGATGGGCTCCAGCAGAACGGGGGACGCCTCGGGCAGCGCGGCCTTGTAGGCCAGCTGGGCGGCGGTCTTGAAGGCGATTTCGGAGGAGTCAACGGGGTGGTAGGAGCCGTCCACCAGGGTGGCCTTCAAAAACACCATGGGATAGCCCGCCAGCACGCCGTGGGCGCAGGCTTCCCGGAGGCCCTTCTCAACGGCGGGGAAGAAGTTCTTGGGCACGCTGCCGCCGAAGACCTCCTCGGCGAAGATCATATCTTCCTGCTCGTCCTGGGGCTCGAAAACGATATGGACATCGCCGAACTGGCCGCTGCCGCCGGTCTGCTTCTTGTGGCGGCCCTGCTTGCGGACCTGCTTGCGGATCTTCTCGCGGTAGGCCACCCGGGGAGTATCCAGTTCGGCCTCCACGCCGAAGCGGCTCTTGAGCTTGCTGACCAGCACATCGATCTGGATGTCGCCGGCGCCGGAGACCACCACCTGATGGGTCTCGGCGTTGTTGACCACGTTGAAGGTAGGATCCTCCTCGTTGAGGCGGATCAGGCCGGAGCCGACCTTCTCGTCCTGGCCCCGGGTCTTGGGGGCGATGGCCCGGGAATAGCAGGGCTCGGCGAAGGCCACGGGGGCCAGCTTCACCACCTGCCTGGGGTCGCACAGGGTCTCGCCGGTCTTGAGGCGGTCCATCTTGGCGATGGCGCCGATGTCGCCGCAGGCGATCTCCTTGACTTCCTCGTTCTTCTTGCCCTTGATGGTATACAGACGGCCCAGCTTCTCGGTCTTGCCGGTGGCGGGGTTGTAGAGGGACATATCGCCGGTGATCTTGCCGGAGACCACCTTCACCAGGGAGTACTTGCCGTACTGGTCGGAGATGGTCTTGAAGACGATGGCGGCGGTGGGGCCGTTGGGGTCCCGCTTGACCTGGACGGCGTTCTCGCCGGACTCATCGGCGGCCTCCTCGGCAGGCATCTCGGTGGGGGAGGGGACCAGGTCGATGATGGTGGACATGAGCATCTCGGTGCCCAGGCCGGTCAGGGCGGAGCCGCAGACCACGGGGGCCAGGGTGCCCTCCCGGACGCCGATCTTCAGGCCCTCCATGATCTCTTCCTTGGTGAAGGGCTCGCCCTCGAAGAACTTCTCCATCTTCTCATCGCTGGTCTCGGCCACGGCCTCCATCAGCTCGCCGTACAGCTCGTCCAGCACGGCCTGCTTGCTGTCGGGGATGGGGATCTCCACCCGCTTGCCCTTCTTGTTCTCGGGCATCTGGTAGGCCTTGCGGTTGATGACGTCAATGATGCCGATGGTGCGCTTGTTGCCGTCCCAGATGGGGGCCACCACGGGGGCGATGGACTTGGACAGCTTCTCCCGCAGAGCGGCCAGGGTCTCGGAGAAGTTGGCGTTCTCCTCGTCCTCCTTGGAGACGTAGACGATGCAGGGCTTGTTCTGGCTCTTGAGGTACTTCCAGCACCGCTCCGCGCCCACGCTCAGCCCGTCCTTGGAGGCGCACACCAGCACCCCTACCTCGGCGGCCCGGACGCCGGACTGCATCTCACCGGCGAAGTCGAAGTTGCCCGGGGTGTCCAGGACATTGATCTTCACGCCGTTGTAGATGATGGGGGTCATGGCCAGGGAGATGGAGATCTGCCGCTTGATTTCCTCCGGGTCGTAGTCGCAAACGGTGTTGCCGTCCGCGGTCTTGCCCAGGCGGTCGGTGACGCCGGTGATGTAGAGCAT
>CAMWTG010000153.1 GCA_947177115.1 uncultured Clostridia bacterium | reverse complement strand
CTCCATCTGGGAGCCGGAAACGCTGCCCAAGGATGACATCCGCTTCATCAACAGCGGCTATGACGAGCAGTTCCGCATCCCGGACGGCGGCACGGTCCAGGTGGAGTACCCGAACCGGGTGTCCTCTGCCAAATGCAAGTATATTGACGATTACCACGCCTATATCGGAAGCGAGGTCTACCATATATGCCAGTTTGCCGAGATTCTGGAGCGCGGCGGCGGTGTCTGCCGCCCGGAGCCGGTACTGGAGGCAGAGCGGGCGGCATGGAAGATCGGCTGGAGGGCTTATCTTACTGTGGAGTGCGGCGCGGGACATTGGGACTACCACCTCTTTGACGATAAGATGGCGGAAGTGAAAAATGGCGAACTGGAGGTTGTTGGTTTCTCCATCAACGAAGTACGGGATATGATTCTCGCTGAAAACAAGATGGGGAGCCGCTCCATGACGCCTACCGACTACGGTATGCTGATGGAAAAGGCGGCGGCGCTGATGGGGCAGGAGCGCCCCGGACAGAGTACCCATAAGCCCTCCATCCGGGACCAGCTTGCGGCGGCGAAAGCAGCGCAGACGGAGAAGCCCGCCGCCCAACAGCACAAGGACAAGGGGGCACGATAGGGTGGATTTGCAGGAGAAAGCGGCTGAAATCGTTAAGAAATATGAAAACCTGCCCATGAGGGACAAGATAGGGATTATCGCACAGACCTTTGGATGCACATCCGGCAAGATTAAAACCTCCCCATGTTATGGGAAATGGCGCGGAACAAGCGATATGTCTATCATATTTGATAACGGCGTGTCCTTGGGCATCGGTAATGAAGTGACGCCGCAGGCCAAGAGTATAAAGGTACAGAATGAGCATATCAACGCTGTTCTGGCGCGATACAACCCGGAAATCGTAGCTGCGGCGAAGGAGGCCGCTCTTGTCCCGCTCAGAAAGCGTGAAGCCGTGGACAATGCAATCGCCGCAGAAAAGGGACTGAAGCCGTATACCGTGCTTAATGTGGAGCTAAATGATGGAACGGTTGATGAAAGCAGCGGCTACATCGGCTGGTACTATGTAACGCTGGCAGTTGACGGTAAAATCCGCGCCTTTATAGAAACAGGATTGGCCCATTCCATAGCCAGCGGCACCGTGAGCAAAACTCCTACACGGGAAAACTATTTTGTAGCTGGGGCGTTAAAGGAGGACAAGGTAGACTTTGTTTTTAATAATGTTGGCTTTTCCTCAATCTCTGATATGTATTCGCTCCCTATCAGCAAGGATGCTCTGGAACGTGCGGAAAAGACGCTTGCGGAACGCAGCAAAGCGCAGACGGCTGAACATAAGCCGCCGCAAAAGCCCTCCCTCCGTGAACAGCTTGCGGCGGCAAAGGAGGCATTGGCGGAAAAGCCCAACACCCAGCGGCATCAAAAGGATAAGGGGGCGAGATAATGCCGTTTGTTCCGGTTCCGAAGGACCTCACGAAAGTCAAAACGAAGGTTGCCTTTAACCTGACCCGCCGCCAGCTTGTGTGCTTCGGCGCGGGCGGTCTTGTGGGCATCCCCGCCTATCTTCTCACACGGGGCAGTATCGGTAACGACACAGCGGCTTTGCTGATGATTGGACTGATGCTGCCCTTCTTCCTTTTCGGTATCTACGAAAAGGACGGCCAGCCCTTCGAGAAGGTGCTGGGCCATATGATCCGGGCGCAGTTCATCTATCCCAAGGGCAGGCCCTATCAGACGGAAAATATCTACGCCGCGCTGGAGCGGCAGAATCAGCAGGAAAAGGAGGCCATGAGACTTGAAAAATCAGCAGCAGGCAAAACAGGCAAAGCGTCTGGAAGCCGGAAAAAAGCAGCTCGCCGCCGAAAAAGCGGAAGCCCGAAGCGCCATTCGGCTCACGCCGGACGCCAAACTCAGCGGCGCGGATAAGCGGCGGCTGGTCGCTTCCATCACCAAGGCAAAGAAGGATGGCAGAATCCCCCGCACCGCCCAGCAGACCATCCCCTATCAGGAGATGCGCCGGGACGGTATCTGTGTGGTCAGCGACCACTACTTTACCAAGCAAATCCAGTTCTATGATATTAACTACCAACTGGCGCAGAACGAGGACAAAAATCAGATTTTCGAGAATTACTGCGATTTTCTGAACTATTTCGATTCCTCTATCCGCGTCCAGCTCTCTTTCCTCAACCAGCGGGCGGATATGGAAGAACGGACACGCTCTATCCATATTGTGGATCAGGCCGACGCCTTTAACAGCATCCGGGAGGAATATTCGGATATGCTGAAAAACCAGCTTGCCAAGGGCAACAACGGCCTGACCAAGACCAAGTACATCACTTTCGGCATTGAAGCGGACAGTCTGAAAGCGGCGAAGCCCCGGCTGGAACGCATTGAGGCTGATATTCTGGCGAATTTCAAGGCGCTGGGCGTAAAGGCCCACTCGCTGGACGGCTATGAGCGGCTGGCGATCCTGCATCAGATGTTCCATCCCGCAGGCGGTCAAAAACTCCGCTTCTCCTGGGACGCTATCTACAAGACCGGCCTCACCTCCAAGGACTTCATCGCCCCGGACAGCTTCACCTTCGCCCACAAACAGCGATTCCAGATCGGCAAGACCTATGGAGCCATGTCCTTCCTGCAAATCCTGGCCCCGGAACTGACGGACCGGATGCTGGCTGATTTCCTTGACTTGGAGAGCAGCCTTGTCGTCACCCTCCATATCCAGTCCATTGACCAGAGCGCCGCCATTAAAAATATCAAGCGGAAGATCACCGACCTGGACGCCATGAAAATCCAGGAGCAGAAAAAGGCCGTCCGATCCGGGTATGACATGGACGTGATTCCCAGCGACCTTATCACCTTCGGCAACGAGGCCAAAACTCTGCTGGAGGATTTGCAGAGCCGGAATGAGCGGATGTTTCTGGTGACAATGCTGGTGCTGAACACGGCGGACACCACGCAAAAGCTGGAAAACAATGTGTTCCAGGCTGGCGGCGTGGCGCAGAAATATAACTGCGCCCTGCGGCGGCTGGACTATCAGCAGGAGCAGGGCTTTCTTTCCTCCCTGCCCCTGGGCGTGAACCAGATCAACATTCAGCGGGGCCTTACCACCTCCAGCACAGCGATCTTTGTCCCCTTCACCAGCCAGGAGATTTTTA
Organism: uncultured Clostridia bacterium; assembly: GCA_947177115.1. Lineage (GTDB taxonomy): Bacteria > Bacillota > Clostridia > Oscillospirales > Oscillospiraceae > Pelethomonas. The sequence continues at coordinate 3,560 of CAMWTG010000153.1, read as the reverse complement.
TGGACGGCGAGGCCCTGTACTACGGGCTGAACGCTCTCAGCAACAACCTGATTATGGCGGACCGCAAGCGTCTTAAAAATCCCAACGGGCTAATCCTCGGAACCCCCGGCAGCGGCAAGTCCTTCAGCGCCAAGCGGGAGATCACCAACGCTTTCCTGATTACCCAGGACGATATTGCCATAATCGACCCGGAGGATGAGTACGCCCCCCTGGTACGGCGGCTGGGCGGTCAGGTGATCGACATTTCCCCTACCTCCGACCAGTTCATCAATCCCATGGACCTGACCCTCAATTACTCCGAGGACGACAATCCCCTGACGCTGAAAAGTGACTTCATCCTCTCCCTCATGGAACTGATCGTAGGCGGCAAGGCGGGGCTGGAGCCGGTGGAGAAAACCATTGTGGACCGATGCGTTCACATGGTTTACCGGGATTATCTGCAAGACCCCCGCCCGGATAAAATGCCTGTGCTGGGCGACCTCTACAACCTTTTGCGGGAACAGACGGAGCCGGAGGCCCAGCGGTTGGCTACGGCGCTGGAAATCTATGTTTCGGGCAGTCTGAACGTCTTTAACCACCGCACCAATGTGGAGATCAAGAGCCGGATTGTCTGCTATACCATTAAAAAGCTGGGCAAGCAGCTTAAAAAATTCGGGATGCAGGTGGTTCAGGACCAGGTATGGGGCCGCGTCAGTGAGAACCGGGAGGCCCGCAAGTCCACCCGGCTGTATATTGACGAAATGCACCTGCTTCTCCGGGAGGAACAGACCGCCGCCTATACCGTTGAGATTTGGAAGCGGTTCAGAAAGTGGGGCGGCATCCCCACCGGCATCACGCAGAATGTGAAGGACCTGCTGGCCTCCCGCGAGATCGAAAATATCTTTGAAAACAGCGACTTCCTCTATCTGCTCAATCAGGCGGGCGGGGACCGGCAAATCCTCGCCAAGCACCTCAATATTTCCCCTCACCAGCTTTCGTATGTGACGAACAGCAACGCCGGTGAGGGGCTTTTGTTTTATGGGAATGTGATTATCCCCTTTGTGGACCACTTCCCCAAAGACACGGAACTCTATGCCATTATGACCACCCGCTTGGAAGATTTGGCCGAACAGGGCTGACAGGAGGTGAACGGCAGACATGGATATGGAAAAGTCCCCTACATTCCAGGATTTTTTGAAGCTGCTGAATGAGAACGGCAGAAGTCTCCAAGCGCAGGATTTGTCCCTCATGGCCTGGTATCTGGACGGAATGGAGCGCCAGTTTGACGCTGTTCTGCAAGAATTACAGAAGGTGAAAACCGAACTTGCGCAGATGACGGAACAGCAGGCCCCCGCCAAACCCTTCCTGACCAAAATGGTGGAGACACTGGAGGCGAAAGTAGAACAGGCGCAGGAACGGCTGGCATCCTTTCGGGACAAGATCATGGAGTGCGCAAAGGACGCGGTAGACCGTTTCAAAGATGCCGGCGTGTCGGCGCTGGACAACGCCGTTGCCGCTATGGGGGTAAAAAAGGGCCTGGAACATCTGCAAGAGGGCTTGCAAAACTCCCTCTCCAGTATAAAGGAGGCCCTTGGAAAAGCGGAGGAAATGGGCACACAGCTACGCAGAGGTTTTCGGAACATCGCAAATGCTGGCCGTATCGCCGCCAACAAGGAATTGGACCTCGATCCAAAAATCGAGGAAGGGCGCTTTCAATCGGTTGTCCTTGCCCCCATGCGTGGGATTGAAAAGCTGTTGTCCAACATCAACAACAACACCCTCGCCGCCATCGGTGTGGTAGAAGATTTGGAGCAGTCTGCGGATATGGCACGGGACCGCCAGGAAGAACGGGCGGCGGAGAAGCCGGGGAAGCGTCTGGCAAAGAAGCCCTCTATCCGTCAGGCGCTCCAGAAAAATCAGGTTGAGATTGCCGCCAAGACTGCTCCAGCCCCGGATAAAGATAGGAAACAGGAGGCTGTTCTATGAGAGGGCAGGAGTTTCGGGCACGGGATAAAAAAGTCCAAAAGCTGGGCCGGGATGGGCTGGTGGAACAAAACAAGGCCACCGGCGAGGAACGTCGGGTCAGCCAGCGGACAGCGGATATGTCCTTTGGCCCGGAGCGCAAGCCGGATCAGCAGTTGGGGCGGCAAAGCTCTAAGAAGTCCAAAAAACGCTCCATCAAATCCGAATTGCAGCCATTAAGGCCGGATTTGGATAGAGCTGTACCCCTTTCAGAAAGCCCGGAACCTTCGGAGGGATTGGAGAAACTGCTGGAGCCCTGTGCGGCGACAGAGGCAGATATAGCGCCTGTCATCCGAGATACACGGGGCGTTTCTGTTTCTCATCCCAACAGGACGGAGAAGCAGAGGGGCCGCCGCTCCAGAGACGGTCCCGCAGCATCGAAACAGCAGAGAGAAGGACGGCAGCATACCGACACTCCTGCGCCAGAGGCCCCCGGCAGTCGGGGGTCACGGCAAAAGGGACGGCTGCGTTTTGAGGACGGGGACGCCCTCACCGCTGCGGTCAGAACATCAGAGAAACGCCGGGGACGCTCTGCCATTACCACGAGTGGGACAATCCCGAGCCAATCCGGGGATATGTCCCCTCTCCGACAAAGCGATATAGCGGATAGCCACGTTGCACTGGAGGCTGGTCAGCACAGTGAGGACCCTGCTGCCAGCGTTTCAGATGGACACGGCAAGCCGCCGGATATAGAGCCGCCCCCGCCGGGGCGGCTTCGCTTTGAGGCCACATCAGTGCCGGAGAAGGATGGGGAATTGCCGCACCGTCAGCAGAGGCGGTATGAAAAGGCGGAGCGGCGTGTTGAGCAGGCAGGCCGGAAGCTGGAAAAGGCCCAGGAGAAGATACCCGCCAAGCGCCGCGCACATCTGGAAAAGCAGTATGACAGTGAAAGCGGCAGGGTGCGCCGCCATTTACGGTTTGAGAAGGAGGCGGTTCCAGAAAACGCACCGTCCGCCCTTCCAAAGCGGGTAGGCGGCGCTGTGGTGCGGACAGCGCAAACAACGGCGGTGCTGAAAGCCCACCAAAAGCTGCGGGAAGCGGAACGGGATAATACCGGCGTGGAGGCGGCGCACAAGGTCGAGTTTGTGGCGGAGCGCGGCGCTGGCCGTTTCCTGCGTTGGAACAAGAACCGCCTGCACTCCAAACCATACCGGGCTGTGCGGCAGGCACAGAGCCGCCTACAAACAGAGCAGACCCGGCTTGCGTGGCAGACCGCCCTTCGGGATCACCCTGAGTTACAGCAGAGAAGCACATTGTCAAAGTGGCATCAGAAGCAGAAAATCAAGCGCAAGTACGCACAGGCGGCGCGGGAGGCCCAAAAGACCGCCCAGCATACGCAAAATGTTCTGACCACCACCGGCAAAATCGTCCGGGCTGTGGCGCAGGCGGTGTCGGCGCACAAGTCGGCGCTGGCCTTTATCGCGCTACTGGCGCTGGTCGTCATGCTGTTTTCTACGGGCCTTTCCGCTTGTACGGCCATGCTCTCCGGCTTTCAGTCTACCTATATTTCGGCCACTTATCTGGCAAATGAGCAGGATATTTGCAACTCTGACCTCTAC
>CAMWTG010000152.1 GCA_947177115.1 uncultured Clostridia bacterium | reverse complement strand
GTCTGAAATGACCGCGAACCACTCGGCGGGTAAAGGGAAGCGCTCCCCTAGCCCTGATGTGCGATAACACGCTGTTCCCTCCTCCAGAGCGCAGCGGCACTCAACCTCGTATTGAAGAAAAGGAAAATCCTTGTGGTGCATAATCAAAGAGCCGCGCACCCAGTCCCCGCCAGTTGGCTTTTGGGCGCTATCACCGTCATATGCCTCCAGCAAGGCGGCAATCATAGCAGGGTCATCCACCTGGGCCGAAGTGCTATCCTCGTTTTCAAAAACAAGCGTGACGGAAGATACCATTTCCGCCGTGGGCGTTCCCAGCGTTACACCGTCCCGCATCCATAGTCGGGTTTCAACGCCGCCGGAGTAAAATCTCCGAGGAGCGGTATATAGGAATGTACGGTTTTCATCGCCTGCTATCTCATAGATAGCAAAACCGCCGCCATTGTCTGCATCCTTGCCGCATACGCCAATCTGCGCCCCGATACCCTCCGCAGGCGTCCAGACATATTGATCGCCGTCATTGTAATAGTGAGCCTGTTCATCCCATCCGCCGCTCAAATTTCTTTGATACTGTATGCCGTCTATATCGAGGATCTCAGAATAATCCTCCCGCGTTTCCATCTGATAAACGGGAAAATCCTCCCCGGACTGGCATCCGGCCAGTGGAACAGCCGCCAGCACCAAAAGGGCCAGCAGAAAAGCCTTGCACGTTTTTCGCCTGCTCATGTCATTATCTCTTTTCTTTTTTCAGCCAAACGACCACACACCACGCCGCATACAGCAGGACATAGGCCCCCACCAATACAAGGGCGGTTAAGCATTGCCATACGCACCCCCGGAAAATATCGACCGCCCGCGTTCATCCATATTTTGACCCAAGTATATCACATCTTCCTGCCGAAAACAATGCCCGTCCCGCCTATTCTGAACCGTCTATGTGGCTTTTCCCGCTTGATTTTTCCCATCCTTTAAAAGTTCTTCTTGACAAAAGCCTAAAGGCCTGTTCCCTGTGGCCGGCATAGGATTTGATACTTTTCTTTCTCTGAAAAGAGCATCAATCAGACGCTTCCGGCCTTTCTGACAGGGACCCATAACTCACAGAACAGGCCCCTTTCGCCATTTTCATAATATACTTCATAATCCGTACCGTCAGTCTGCGCATAACCGGTCTGCGGAGCAAACTCTTTGTAAAACTTGCTCCATGTTTCACCCAGGCAGTCCCCGTCAGGGCCAAAGCATTTAAACACAGCATAGCCGGCAGGCTCCGTTTCCCATATGGAGTAACCGCTGTCCACAAACTGCTCCAATTTTGCAGTATCCGTATCCTCATCGGCAAGGATGCCGATCCCATAGTTAAAATGAGTCTCGCTGTCTCTGAGGGGGCCGCATAGACCGTACAGGTCCCTTTTGCCTGCCGGACGAAGCAATTTCATCGGTTCAATAAGATGCTTCTCTTCGCATTCCGCCCAGAAATCAGGGATGCTATGGTCATCGACATCGTTGACGCTCTCATTCGGGAAAGCCCTTACCAGCGCAATAAACCGCTGCCGCTCTCTGTGCTCCATTCTGTAATCCATAATACTGCCGCCTTCCAACATCATTTTTATGACAAGGGGATTAAACAAATGCAGCTCCGTACCATTCTGCTTTGCCTGCTTCGGCGTTGCGCCATGAAACCGCGAAAAGGCTTTTGAGAAGCTTTCCGGAGATTCATAGCCATACTTGTACGCGGCATCGATCACCGATATATCCGTTGTTTGAAGTTCCTGGGCCGCCAGTGTGAGCCGCCTGCTCCTGATGTACTCATTGGCCGTCATTCCAGTAATAAAACTGAACGTCCGGTGAAAATTGTAGTTTGACATATGTATGCTTTTTGCAACATCGGTATAACTTATGTTTTCATAAATATGCTCCTCCATATAGCGTATGGCCTGTTGAATGAGTTGTATTGACATTTTGCCTGATCCTCCTTGCATATACGGATTATAGCTGATCTTATGAAAAAATTCCTGTCCCCGCTTGCACAGATTTGTCCCGGACCGCTCCAGCCCCGCCGGAAACGCGTCCGGCAGACAAACGCCCGAAACCCTCGCAAACAGGGCACTCTACCGCTGGTCGGTTGACGAAACCCGGGCGGTATGCTATATTCCGGGGCAGGAGGTGTTCATCATGTATGAACTGAGCAAAGAAAAATTCGGTACATTCCTGGTCCAGCTGCGGAAGGAGAAGGGCATGACCCAGAAGGACCTGGCGGAGCGGCTGTTCGTCTCCGACAAGGCCGTCTCGAAGTGGGAGCGGGGGCTGAGCCTGCCCGACATATCCCTTCTCCAGCCCTTGGCGGCGCTTTTGGACGTCACGGTGACGGAGCTGCTCAGCGGCCGGTACATCGAAAAAGACCGCGCGCTGACGGTGCAGGAGGTGGAGCCGCTCCTGACAGGCGCGCTGTCCATGACGGCCCAGGAGCGGGAGAACCAGCGGAAACACCGGCGGCAGTGGGGGCTGCGGCTCCTGATGGCGGTGCTGGCCTGCGCCGTGGAGGTGTGGCTGCTGTGGGGGAGCCCTTGGCTGTGGGACGATCTGTCCGTGACACTCTGGCTGCCCCCGGCGATGGGGCTGGGATTCGGGGTCTATCTGTGCCTGTTTTCCCGGGAGAAGCTCCCCGCCTTTTACGATCAGAATCAGATCAATTTCGTCAGCGATGGGGCTTTCCGCATGAATATGCCCGGCGTATACTTCAATAACCGCAACTGGCCCCATATCCTCAACGCCATGCGGGCCTGGTGCTGCGCCGCCCTGGCGGGGTGGATACCGCTGTACTGCCTGGTCCGCTGGGCGCTCTCGTATGTCCTGCCGGAGGGGCTGGCGCTGTCTATGGTGCTGCTGTTTTTCTCATTGGCCGGTATCCTGGGCGGGCTGTTTCTCCCCGTGGTGACGGTAAGCCGGAAATACAAATAAAAAAGAAGCTCCCCTGACGCACATCCGCATCAGGGGGGCTCTGCTTCTATCGATCCGCAGGACTTCTGCCCAACTCCGGACACTCCCGGTAGGCGTGCTTCCGCACCGCCAGGAAAAAGGCGATATGCACCCCGCCGGTGATGGTCCAGCTGACGGGGTAGGACAGGTAGAGGACCTCCGGCGTGTGGTACAACTGAAAGACGGTGGCGACCCACAGCAGCCGCACCCCGCAGGCTCCCACCATGGAGACGATCATGGGCACGATGGAGTGCCCCAGCCCCCGCAGGGCCCCCACCATCACGTCCATAACGCCGCACAGGCAGTAGGGGATGCATATGTACTGCAGCCGCAGGATGGCCTGGGAAATGACCTCCTCCTTCCCTGGGGCGTAGATGGAGGCCAGCGGATGGCCGAAGGCCGCCGCCAGGCAGCCCAGCAGCAGGCCCACCGCCACCACATACCCCTGACACAGCAGCAGGGTGCGGTCCACCCGCCCGCACTCCCCCGCGCCGTAGTTCTGACTGGTAAAGGTCAGGTCGGTCTGATAAAAGGCGTTCATGGCCACATACACAAAGCCCTCGATATTGGCGGAGGCGGCGGACCCGGCGATGATGGCGGTGGAGCCGAAGGAGTTGATGGAGGACTGGATGACCACATTGGACAGGGAGAACACGATCCCCTGGAACCCCGCCGGCAGGCCCACCCGCATGATCTGGACCATGACCCGCTTGTCCAGGCGCAGCTTTCGCAGGTCCAGGTGCAGCGGCCCCTGGTCCCGCATCAGGCACCCCAGCACCAGGACGGCGGACACCGCCTGGGAGATGATGGTCGCCAGCGCCACCCCCGCCGCGCTCATCTGAAATACGATCACAAACAGCAGGTTCAGCGCCACGTTGATCACCCCGGCGGCGGCCAGGAAGTACAGTGGCCGTCTGGTATCCCCCTGGGCCCGCAGGATGGCCGCGCCGAAGTTGTACAGCATGTTCACCGGCATCCCGCAGAAGTAGATCCGCAGGTAGACCGTTGCCAGATCGATGACGTCCGGCGCGGAGGCGGTCCACACCAGCAGCGTCCGCGCCATAGCCAGCCCCAGGGCCGTCAGAATCAGCCCGCTGAGCAGGGCCACCGTCACGGCGGTATGGACGCCGGCCTCCACGTTTTCCGTCCTGCCGCCCCCCAGGTCCCGGGCAATGACCACGTTGGTGCCCACGGAAAAGCCCACAAACAGGTTCACCAGCAGATTGATCAGCGAAGAGGTGGAGCCCACGGCGGCCAGGGCCGCCTCGCCCGCGTAGCGGCCTACCACCACCACATCGGCAGCGTTGAACAGCAGCTGCAGAATGCTGGAAAACATCAGCGGCAGGGCAAAGAGCAGGATCTTCCCCGCCAGAGGGCCGTGGATCATGTCCATTTGATATCCGCTTTTTGCCGGTTTATTCCTTTCCACAAGATCATCCTCCTGTTCGTTCAAGACAGCAAGCATGTTATACCACATCTTCCGGAAAAGAACAATCCCAAAAGCGGAAAAAATCCGCCGGAAAACCGGCGGATTTTTAGAACATATCCAGCAAAACCGCACGGTCGGGCGGCGCCCGGTGTTCCGGCGGTACCGGCTCAGCCGGCCTGAACGGCGTACCGGGTGATCATCGCGGCCATTTCAGCGCGGGTAGCGGTACTCTGCGGGCGCAGCATACCATCGGCTCCCTGCATGATGCCGGTCTCCACCGCCCAGCGCATGGCGGCCTGCGCATAGCCGCTCACCAGTCCGCCGTCCCGGAAACCGCTCAGATCCGCCGCAGCCTGGGGGCTCCCCGCGTCTCTCCACAGCATGGCGGCGATCTGTTCCCTTGTTACATCGCCCATAGGGGCTGTTCCATCGGAAATATTCTGCTGTACAGCCCACAGCTGCCCGCCCGTATACCAGGCCTCTCCCGGGGCCGCTCCGGCGGATGCGCCATGCATCCTGGCCAGGATGGTCCAGAGCATCGCCCGGCTGGTGGTCCCGCCAGGGGCAAATTGGGTGCCGGATACACCGCTCATCAGATAGTGTTTCCAGACATAGTCCACACTGCTGTAGAACCAGTCCGCAGAGGAGACATCGGAAAAGAGCAGCGGCGCCGGATTAAGCGCGGGCTCTGTGCGCATCTTTTTAAACGCCGCCGTCAGCGCGACCTGGGAACCGGGCATGGTGAATTCATATGTTCCATCGCCCAGATCGCGGAGCGGAACTTCATTCCCGCCGGCATCGGTGACCCGCAGGCTGTCCAGAACATAGCCGCTGTCAGGATGCGCCGAGATGGTAACGCGCTGGCCCCGTGATGCGGAGGAGGGGCTGAGCGACACCCGTCCGCCGTCAGTCTGGGGAGCAGCGATCTGATAGACCGTGGCCGCCGCAGAACCCGTGCCGCCCGATGGTCTGGAGGGAATATAGGGATCAGACGGAACGCTGGGCGGCTGAGGCTCAGGGGGAGTGGACGGATCATCCACAGATACGTTTCCCCCCGGCGTTGCCACATCCGGCGCTTCATCGAATATCGAATTATCCGAAGAGCCCACATTCAAAAACAGGACCAGAGGTTCCGTCTCAAGGATATAATCCTCCGCCCGATAAGCGCGCAGCATGGAAAAAGGCTGGAGCTCCGGGGATTCCGCCGCCGTGATCCCTATGCGGTATCCATACCGTGTATGCTCCTCGTTAAAGGCCCCGTCCAATATCACACAGTCGAAAGCGGTTTCATCAATGCCGCTGTTTCGCAGAACCGCTGCGGTCTGCCGCTCCAGGTAGTTCTGAATGGCGGCCTCCGATGCCTCAATGTCAACACCTTCCTCGCCATGGGGATATTGCAGCTTATTGGTTTCCGCATCCTCCGTCAGCTCCTCATAGGCCGTTTTCCAGCCGGCAGGGACGCTGGCAGAACAGCTTGCGCAGACATACGCGCCGTCCGGCTGCAGGGCAAAGCTGTGCCCGAGGGCAGGGATGACCTCCACTTTGGTGCCGCCGCACCCCGCGCAGGTGAGCGTTCTGCTGCCCGAAGCCGTGCACGCGGCGGGGCTCATAGTTTCGGTCCAGCTGTGCGTATGGCCCGACCCGGTAACGGTCAGCACGGCGGTCTGGCCGCCGTAGGCAACGGTCAGCTCCTGCTCTGCCGTGCTGCCGGCATCATACCCGCGGCACATGGCGGCGATCAAAGGCAGACTGCACCTTCCATGACGGTAGCAGTCCGCAGTAACCTCGATACCGGCCTCTTTGAGCAGAGTTTCCAGGTCCGTACCCGGCTTTCCTTCCACAGCGGACCGGGAAAGCTGCAAATTCGTGAAGCAGCAGTCATAGGCGGCGGCAAAATTCTGCACCCAGTTGGATGCGTAAAGACTGGGATTGCCGTTGGTCTGATAGTCGTAGCCAATGCCGACATGCACTCGCCCCGATGGTTTCAGCATATTGGCGTTGTGGCCGGGACTGGCTTTCCAGCTGTTCATCACGTCAGCGGCGCTCTTTTGTCCGGAGGCGATATTTTCCGCCCAGCTGGTGATCCTGGTGCTCAGCGCCGGGACGCCCACCTCCGCAAACACAGTCTCATAGCCGGCGCCGTTGGGCCTGGTGTGACTGCAATGGACAAAAAGCTCCTTGGCGCGGATATTCGCCGCCTCCTGCACCGCAGCGAAGGTGGACAGCGGCTGCAGCCCCCTCTCCATGCGGTAAATGTTCAGCAGCCGGAGCACCTCCCACCCAATAAGATACCCTGTGAGGATTAAAAGTCA
>CAMWTG010000151.1 GCA_947177115.1 uncultured Clostridia bacterium | reverse complement strand
AGTATGGAGACTGCCGGATGGAGCTGATTGCCGCCCATGCCGCCGCGGCCGGGCTGGCGGCGGAGCGTGTGGAGGAGCTTCTGCAATGCGTGTCCTGCGATGACGCGCTGCGGATATTGCGGGAGACGGGCCTGTGGGAGAGCGTCCTTGCCCGGCTGACGGAAAGAGCTGGTTTTCATCTGAGGTCCCGCGCAGGCGAGAATCTGGAAATCGGAGCGGTCCTGTTTTCCAAGGTATACGGCGCGTTGAGCCGCACGGACAACGCAGACGCGCTCCTGCAGAAAATTGTCCATCGGAACCACCCATAAAGCAAGCAGAGCTTGCGGTAAAAAGTTTTTCTTTTGATCCTTTTCTTTGTTCACAAAGAAAAGGATGTATGCCGAAAGGAGGCACTTATGGTACATTTTGTAGGCGCGGGCAGCGGGGCGGCGGACCTTATTACGGTGCGGGGCGCGCGGCTGCTGGAAGAGGCGGACGTGGTGATCTACGCCGGAAGTCTGGTGAATCCGGCGCTGCTGCAATACACGAGGGAGGACTGCGAGATCCACAACAGCGCGGAGATGACGCTGGAGCAGGTGCTGGCGGTGGTCAAAGCCGCCGAGGCGGCGGAGAAGACCACTGTGCGTCTCCACACCGGGGACAGCAGCATCTACGGCGCGGTGCGGGAGCAGTTCGACCAGCTGGAGGAATTGGGCATTGCCTATGATGTCTGTCCGGGGGTCAGTTCCTTCTGTGGGGCGGCGGCGGCGCTGAAAGCGGAATACACTTTGCCGGATGTGAGCCAGACGGTTATCATCACCCGGGCCGCCGGACGGACGCCGGTGCCGGAGAAGGAGTCTGTCCGCTCTCTGGCGGCCCATCAGGCGACCATGGTGCTGTTTCTCAGCACCGGCCTGGCGGAGAAGCTGCAAGGCGACCTGCTGGCGGGGGGATACGCCCCTGAGACCCCGGCGGCGGTGGTGTACAAGGCCACCTGGCCGGAGGAAAAGGTGTACCGCTGTACGGTGGAAACGCTGGCGCAGACAGTGGCGGACAACGGACTGACCAAGACAGCGCTCATCATCGTGGGCGGCTGTCTGGGAACAGAGTATCTGCGCTCGAAGCTGTATGACCCCGGCTTCACTACGGAGTACCGGAAGGGGAGCGATTCGTGAGGCTGGCAGTTTTCGCATTCAGCCGCCGGGGGCTGGAGACGGCGGCGCGGGTCCGCGCCGCGCTGGCCGGTCCGGAGGACGACTGCCCCGTCTATGCGCCGGAGCGTCTGGCGGGGGAGGGAACCGTCCCCATCGCGCCGCCGCTGGCGGCGTTCGTGGGGCCGGTGTTTTGTCAGGCGGACGCGCTGGTCTTCGTGGGGGCCTGCGGCATCGCGGTGCGGGGGATCGCCCCCCATGTCCGGGATAAGACCACGGACCCCGCCGTGCTCGCGGTGGACGAGGCCGCCCGGTTCGTGGTGCCCCTGCTGTCCGGGCACATCGGCGGGGCCAATGCGCTGGCGGTGCGGCTGGCGGAGGCGCTGGGCGCGGCAGCGGCGGTGACCACCGCCACGGACGTCAACGGACGGTTCTCCGTGGACGCGTGGGCGGCGGAGAACGGGCTGTTTATAGAGGATATGAAAGCCGCAAGGGCGGTGTCCGCCGCCATCCTGGAGGGCCCGGTACCGCTGGCCAGCGACTTTCCCATCGCGGGGGAACTGCCGCCGGGAGTGCGGCCAGGGGAGAGCGGGGACGTGGGGATCTGCATCTCCTGGAAACGGAGGAGCCCCTTTGGCTGCACCCTGAGACTGGTCCCCGGAGTGGTCCGGCTGGGCATTGGGTGCCGCAGGGGAACCGGGAGGGACGCCATCGCTTCTCTGGTGGACGAGGTGCTGGAGACTGGCGGCATCCATCCCGCCGCCGTGAAAGAGGTGGGGACCATCGACCTGAAGAAGGACGAGCCAGGGCTGCTGGAATTTTGCCGGGAGCGGGGTTGGCCCCTGGAGTGGCATCCGGCGGAGGAGCTGAAGCAGGCGGCGGGGGAATTCACCCCGTCCGCTTTTGTGCAGAGCGTCACTGGCGTGGACAATGTCTGCGAACGGGCGGCGGTGATGCATGGCGGCAAGCTGATCGTAAAAAAGACCGCCCGGGACGGTGTGACCGTGGCCGCAGCGGTGGAGAAATATGAGGTGCGATTTAATGGGTAAGCTGACAGTGGTGGGCATCGGCCCCGGAGACTATGACAACATGACGGACCGGGCGGACCGGGCTTTGCGGGAGTGTGAGGTGATCGTGGGATACCACGTATATGTGGACCTGGTGCGGGAGCGGTACCCGGACAAGGCATTTCTGACCACCCCCATGACAAAAGAGGCGGACCGGTGCCGGATGGCGCTGGAGGAGGCAAAAAAGGGAAAGGACGTTGCCATGGTCTGCTCCGGCGACAGCGGGATCTACGGCATGGCGGGGCTGATCTACCAGCTGCGGGGGGAGAGCCGGGAGCCGGAGATCGAGGTCGTTCCCGGCCTCACCGCCGCATGCAGCGGGGCCGCTCTGCTGGGCGCGCCCCTGACCCACGATTTCGCGGTGATCAGCCTCAGCGACCGGCTGACCCCCTGGGAGAAGATCGAGAAGCGGCTGGCCGCCGCCGCAGAGTCGGACCTGGCGATCGTTCTCTACAACCCCGCCAGTCACGGACGGCCGGACTATCTGCAAAGGGCCTGCGGCATCCTGCTGCGGACCCTGCCGGAGGACAGGCCCTGCGGCGTGGCCCGGAACATCGGACGGGAGGGGGAGAGCCGCGTGGTGCTCTCCCTGGGCCAGCTGCGGGACTTCCCGGCGGACATGTTCTGCACCGTGTTCGTGGGCAACAGCCAGACCCGGGTGACCGGCGGGGAGCTGGTGACCCCCAGGGGGTACCGGGATGTGTAAGCTGTGCGTTTTCGCCGGGACCACCGAGGGCCGGGAGCTGGTGGAGCTGCTGGCGGGCCAGCCCGCGGAGGTCACCGCCTGCGTGGCCACGGAATACGGCGAGGCGCTGCTGAAGAGCCGGGAGGGGCTGACCGTTTCCGCCGGGAGGCTGACGGAGGCGGAGATGGAGGCGTTGCTGCGCCGGGAGCAGTTTGATCTAGTGGTGGACGCCACCCACCCCTACGCCTCGGAGGTGACGGAAAACATTGCCCGGGCCTGCGAATCGGCGGGAACGGAATACCTGCGGCTGCTGCGGGGCGGGGGCGATGCGCCGGAGGGCGCGGTCTGTGTGCCGGACATCGCCGGGGCCGTGGAGTTCCTGGCGGGAACGGAAGGGAACATCCTCTTAACCACCGGAAGCAAGGAGCTGGCAAAGTACGCCGCCCTGCCGGGATTCGCGGAGCGGGTCTATGCCCGGGTCCTGCCGATGGAGGCATCCCTGGAGGCCTGCCGGGCGGCAGGATTGGGACCGGACCGGATCATCGCCATGCAGGGCCCCTTTTCCCGGGAAATGAATACCGCCATGCTGCGGGCGGTGTCCGCCCGATACATGGTTACCAAGGATACCGGCGGCGCGGGAGGTTTCGGTGAAAAAGCCGCCGCAGCAGAGGAGGCGGGAGCCGTCCTGGTGGTGGCGGGCCGTCCGCCCCAGCGGGAGGGACTTGATTTCGCGGGAACGGTGGAGCTGCTGAGCAATCGGTTTGATCTGCATATCCGTCCACAGGTGGCGCTGGTGGGCGTTGGTCCGGGAAGCAGCGGCGGTATGACGGTTGAGGTCCGGCGGGCCATCCGGGAGGCGGACTGCCTTATCGGTGCCCGGCGGATGCTGGAGGCTGTCCGGAGGGCGGATCAGGCGGTGTGCGAGGCGGTCGCCCCCGGCGATATCGCACAATGCATCCGGGAAAGGCGGGACTGCCGCCGGTTCGCGGTGGCCCTGTCCGGGGATACGGGCTTTTTCAGCGGGGCCAGACGGCTGTTGCCGCTGCTGGGGGACTGTGATGTGGAGGTGCTGCCGGGGCTGAGCTCCCTCCAGGTCCTGTGCGCCCGGCTGGGGACCTCCTATGAGGACGTGGTCTCCGTGAGTCTCCACGGCAGGGACCGGGACATTGTGCCGGACATATGGCAGAACCGCCGGGTGTTTGCCCTGGTGGGCGGCGCGGACGGCATGGCGGCGCTGTGCCGGACCCTGACGGAGGCCGGGCTGGGGGAGGTCCGGGTCAGCGCGGGGGAGCGGCTGGGCTATCCGGAGGAGCGGATCTCCGTTGGGACTGCCCGGGAGCTGGCCGGGAGACGCTTCGATCCCCTCAGCGCGGCCCTGATCGAAAATCCGGACGCCAGGCCCTTTGTACCCGGCCTGCCGGATGTCTGCTTCCTGCGGGGAGCGGGGGCGGACGGCGCGGCGGTCCCCATGACCAAAAGCGAGGTGCGCGCCTGCGCCATGGCAAAGCTGGCGCTGACAAGGGATGCGGTATGCTGGGACGTGGGCGCGGGGACGGGGTCGGTGTCCGTTGAAATGGCCCTGCTGGCCAGAGACGGCAGCGTGTTCGCCATCGAGAGGAAGGACGGGGCGCTGGCGCTGCTGGAGGAGAACCGGCGGAGGTTCCATGTGTCCAACCTGCAGATCGCGGCGGGGGCCGCGCCGGAAGCCTGCCGGGAGCTGCCTGCCCCGACCCATGCCTTCCTGGGCGGGAGCGGGGGGAGGCTGCGGGAGCTGGTCGCCCTGCTGCTGGAGAAAAACCCCCGCGTGCGGATCGTGGCATCTGCGGTGACGCTGGAGACGGCGGCGGAGCTGACGGCCATCGGGAAAGAATTCGCTTTCACGACCTTTGACGTCCTGTGCCTCACGGCGGCAAGGAGCCGGGCGGCGGGGGCGTACCACCTGATGACAGGCCAGAACCCGGTATACCTGTTTACATTTCAGCGGCAGAAAAGGGAGGACGCGCTATGAGGTGGTCCTTGTGGGCGATGGCGGCGGGATTCGGGATCGATCTGATCCTGGGGGACCCCCAGGGGTGGCCCCATCCGGTCATTGCCATTGGGAAACTGATCGCCGTATTGGAGCGGGGCCTCCGGCGGCTCTTTCCCGCTTCTCCCTGGGGCGAGAAGTGGGCGGGCGGCGTATTATGGCTGCTGACGGCGGCCGTCTCCACGGCGGTCCCGGCGCTGCTGCTGTGGGGGTGCCACATGGTGAGCCCCTGGCTGCGGCTGGGCGTGGAGAGCGTGATGTGCTGGCAGATCCTGGCGGCCAGGTCCCTGCGGACGGAGAGCATGAAGGTCTATACCGCCCTGGCGGCGGGGGATACGGAGGGCGCACGGCAGGCGGTGAGCATGATCGTAGGCCGGGACACGGCGCGGCTGGACGAGGCGGGCATTGCCCGGGCGGCGGTGGAGACGGTGGCGGAGAATACCTCCGATGGGGTGGTGGCCCCCATGGTGTTCCTGGCGCTGGGCGGCGCGCCGCTGGGCTTTTTCTATAAGGCGGTGAATACCATGGACTCTATGCTGGGGTACGTAGAGCCGCCCTATCAGGATATCGGTCTGGTCCCCGCGCGGATGGACGATGTGATGAACTTCCTGCCCTCCAGACTGTCGGCCCTGCTGATGCTGGCGGCGGGGGGGCTGCTGGGCATGGATGCAAAGGGCGGCTGGCGGATCTTCCGCCGGGACCGTCATAACCACGCCAGCCCCAACTCCGCCCAGACGGAATCGGTGTGCGCGGGCCTGCTGGGGCTGCGGCTGGCGGGGGACGCGTGGTACCACGGGGCCCTGCATAAGAAGCCCTATATCGGCGACCCGGTCCGGGAGGTGGAGGCGGCGGATATCCGCCGGGCCTGCCGTCTGCTGTATGGGACGGCTGTGCTGTCTCTGGCGTTCTGCCTGGGGACCGGCATCCTGGCCGGATGGATCCGGCATATCTGCCTCTCCCTGTAGAAGTCTTTTTGGGCAGGGGACGCGGGATAAGGGAGGCCGCAGAGATGGGATTTTCCACAGCTGTTTTTTAGCTAATAAAATCTATTTTTTCCGCCTCCGGATCGATTTGTTTTCCAGGCGCGCCGGCTGCAGGGCGGGGAGATATGGCGTCTCTGCCGGACAACTTTTTCAAAACGGGCGGGAGCTGCGGTCCCCGCCCATTTTTTTGTTGCCGTTTCGATGCCGGAATGATATAGTTTATTTGCGCTTAGATGAACGATGCCCCTGCGGCGACGATGGTTCATCCCACATATTCCTGCATACCGCCAAGAAAGAGGTGCCTGCCCATGCTCCGCGTTTTGATCGTAGAGGACGAAAAGCCTATTTCCAACCTGATCCGCCTGAGCCTGACCAAGGAGGGGTTCCACTGCACCTGCGCCTATGACGGCTCAGAGGCGGCGGACCTGCTGGAGCGGGAGCCCTCCTTCGACCTGATCCTTCTGGACGTGATGCTGCCGGAGGTGGACGGCTTCGAGCTGATGGAGTACATCCGGCCCCTGGAGATCCCGGTGATCTTCCTCACCGCCAAGGGGGCGGTGGCGGACCGGGTGAAGGGCCTGCGGCTGGGGGCGGAGGACTATATCGTCAAGCCCTTCGACACCATCGAGCTGCTGGCCCGGGTGGATGTGGTGCTGCGGCGGTACAAGAAGTGCGACATGGTGCTGGAGATCGGCGGGGTGAAGATCGATACCGCCTCCATGCGGGTGTGGCGGGGGGAGGAGGAGATCAGCCTGACCAAGACGGAGTACGACCTGCTGCTCCTCTTCGCCCGGAATCCCCGGCGGGCCATGTACCGGGAGACCATCTACGAGC
>CAMWTG010000150.1 GCA_947177115.1 uncultured Clostridia bacterium | reverse complement strand
GTAGGCGCGGAGTCCGGGGCCGCGCAGGTCCCGGGCTATCGAATAGAAACCACTCCCCCGCGCCCAAAGGGCGCGATGATCACTGCTGCGTAACTATACCATTTTTTACCCGGTACACATTCCCCTTCAGAAGAGAATGTAATCTATCCTCTTCACAGCAGGTAATGAATACCTGCCCGCTGCCAATGCGGTTTAAAACATACTCCTGCCGCCTGGTATCCAATTCACTTAATACATCGTCCAAAAGGAGGATCGGATACTCGCCGGTGATCTCCCTGTGAATCTCCCGGGCAGCAAGCTTGAGAGCCAAAGCCGCCGTGCGCGTCTGCCCCTGGGACGCGTAGGAGCGGGCGCTCAGACCGTCCAGCAGGACCTCTATATCATCCTTGTGGGGTCCGGAAAGACACTGGCGGCTGGATACCTCGGCATAGTGATGCTCGCGCTGGTGTTCCAACAGTTGGATGACCAGAAGCTTCTGGTCGCCAAAAGGATCTATAACCGTCTTCACTGTCTTGTATTGGATCGCCAGCTGTTCACGCCCTCCGGAACACTCGCTGTGGGCCGCAGCCGCAAAAATTGACAGCATTTTGACAAAACGCGCCCGGTAATGGATCAGGACCGCGCCGGTCTCCGCCATGCGCAGATTGAAATCAGGCAGGGTGGCGATCAGGTCGGGCCGGTCCGCGCAGTCCCGGAGGATACGGGTCTTGTGCTCGTGGAGCCGCTGGTACTCGGATAAGGCCGCAGCATAGCGGGGGCGAAGCTGGCATAGGGAGGAATCAATGAAACGGCGGCGGGCGGCGGCTCCTTCTTTAATCAGCTGCAGATCCTCAGGACAAAAAAAGACCGTGTTTAAAACTGAGCTGAGGCCGGACGCCGCTTTGACAGGAACTTGATTGACGGTGATCTTCTTTTTTTTGCCGAAGCCTATATCGATATGGCTGACAAAGTCACGGTTTCTGGAGTGGATAGCGGCCTCCAGGCGAAGGCCCTCCTGGTCGAAGCGGATCAGCTCCCGGTCGGCGCGGGTACGGTGGCTCTTGCCCGTAGAGAGACAGACCATGGCCTCTAGAAGGTTGGTCTTGCCTTGGGCATTTTCACCGCAGATCACGTTGCAGGTGGGGTGAAAAGTGACCTGCTGGGCGGCATAGTTGCGAAAATTCTCCAGGGTAATCTGATCAAGTCGCATAGGCTGTGGTATAGGTCCGGTTTTGGAAGGTGATCGTATCACCGGGACGGAGTTTTCTGCCCCGCTGGAGGCATGTTTCACCATTGACCAGTACCTGGCCGTCCTGAATGAGTATTTTTGCCTCGCCGCCGGAGGCAACCATGTCGGCCAGTTTCATCAGATCCTGCAGGCGGATAAATTCAGTAGTTATGGTAATCGTTTCCATAAAATTATACCCATTTTAACTATTTTTCAGCCGGACAGGGAGAACCATATACAGGAATCTCTCCTCTCCTTCCGTTGGAAGGATGACGCAGGGAGAAATGCCTGTGTTCAGTTCCAGGCGGACGGAATCCGCCGGGGCGTATTTGAGCGCGTCCATCAGGTAGCGGTTATTGAAGCCGATGGTCAGACCATTGCCATCGCCGTCAATGGTACAGACATCGCGGGCCTCGCCGCTGGCGGTTTTGGCGGATATGGTAACGGAGCCGGCGTTGAATACGCATTGGATGGGACTTTTCTGCTTTTCGGAGATGACAACGGAGACGCGGTCAATGGATGTGATGAGAGATTTTGTGCCGGCAGTGATGGCGATCGGGTTCGTGCGGGGGATAGCGGCCTTGTAGTCCAGGAATTCTCCCTCAAGGCGGCGGCAGATCAGCTGTGTGGGGCCCACTTCGAAGAGGAGATGACGGCTTCCCAGGGTTATGACGGCTTCTTCTTCGGTGTCACTGCAGATCTTTTCCACTTCATTCAGGGCCGTACCGGGGGCAACGAAGTGGAAAGCGCCTCCCTTGATGCCGTCCAGGTGTTCCCGTCGGAGAGCTAGGCGGAAACCGTCTACGCTGACTACCGTCAGGCTGTCTTCATTGATCTCAAAGAGGGAGCCGGTGTGGATAGGCCGGGCTTCATCGGAGGAAACGGCGAAGGAGGTCTCGCCGATCATGGAACGCAGAGTTTGCTGTTGAATGCGGATAGAATATTGGTCTTCCACTTCCGGCAGTTCCGGATAGTCATCGGCGGACAGGGCGGTTATATTGTAAGCCGCATCTCCGCAGGTCAGCCGGACGTTCAGGCCGTTATCGGAGGCGAAGGTGATGATGTCGTCTGGCATGCGGCGGATGATCTCCCCGAAGAGCCGGGCGGGCAGGACCAGCGCGCCTGTTTCAGTGATGCCGGCATCCAGGGTTGTGCGAATACCGGTCTGCATGTTATAGCCGGAGACGGTCAGGCTGTTTTCCGCCTGGAGCAGGATGCCTTCCAGGGCGGGGATGGTGCTTTTGGCGGCTACCGTTCGGGAGGCGATGGCCACAGCGGATTGCAGAAGGATTTTTTCACAGGAGAATTTCATGTTGTTCAGAGTCCTTTCTGGTTTTTCTGCGGATAGAGTTGACCGGCCGCTGTCTGTTTGGCGGGTTTTGGCTATGATAAAAAAAAAGTTAGTATTTTTTAGCAGAAGAAGCGGTAGGGCGAAAAATTGTGGATAAGGTTGGGAAAGGCCTGGAAATGCTGGAAAAATTGGGGGGCAGTTTGGTGTGGAAAATGTCGGGGAATCTGGAAAGATTTCCACAGGGAAAAAGCAAGATAAGATTTCCACATGCCGTGTGGAAAAGAAAAGCGTTATTTTGTGGAAAACTTTGGGGAAAATGTGGAAAGTGTGGATGGAGCTTTATGTCATTTTGTGGCGTTTATATTGGTAATGATAGCTTTTACTGTTTCTGCATAGGCGTTGTCGTTTTTCATGCGGCTTTCGACCTTGGTTACGCCGTTGAGCGTGGTGGAGTGGTCCCGGCCGCCGAACAGTTTGCCGGTGTCGTCCAGGGACAGGCTGGTCATACTGCGGATCAGATACATGGCGATCTGGCGGGCGTTCAGGATGTTCCGGCTGCGGGAGGGGCCCCGGATCTGGTCTTCCTCTACCCGGAAGTAGCGGCAGACTTCCTTGATGATGTTGTCCGGTGTGATGATAAATTCATTGGAGCGGATCATGTCCTGGATGGCCCGCTCTACGGTAGCCTGATCGATTTCGATGCCAAGGTCGTGGAAGGCCTTGATCTTGTGGACGGTCCCCTCCAGTTGGCGGACGTTGGAGGTGATCTTATTGGCAATGTAATTAGCCACTTCGTTGCTGAGGATCAGGCCGAGGTTGCCGGCTTTGTTTTTGACAATGGCTACCCGCGTCTCTAGAACAGGCTGCTGCACATCGGCCATGAGACCCCATTCAAAGCGGGTACGGAGACGGTCATCCAGAAGAGCCATCTCCTGGGGCGGACGGTCGGAGGTGAGGACGATCTGTTTTTTGCTTTCATATAGTGTGTTGAAGGTGTGGAAGAATTCATTCTGCGTCTCTACCTTGCCGGCAACGAATTGGATGTCGTCCACCAGCATCAGGTCGGCTTCCCGGTACTTGGTGCGAAAGTCGCCAGCTTTACCGGAACGGACGGATTCAACGAAGTCGTTGATGAATTCGTCTCCCTTAATGTACAGGATCCGGGCGGCGGGATTTCGCTGGCGGATGCCGTGGGCAATGGCGTAGAGAAGGTGCGTTTTTCCTAGGCCGGAGCTGCCGTAGATGAACAGAGGGTTGTAGTGCTGGCCGGGCGCATCGGCTACGGCTCTGGCGGCGGAGCAGGCCAGCTGGTTGGAGGGTCCCACCACGAAAGTTTCGAAGGTGAATTCTCCGCTGTCCATAATGGAGGAGGGCTTCTGCTCCGTGGGGTCCTCCCGCTGGCGGAGGGCTTCATCGTCCAGAAGGCGGACAGTCATGTCGGAGGAGAAGATGTCCTTCAGGCCGGCCTCAATGTTGGGGAGAAAACGGTCCTGAATGTTGGTGCGTTTGAAGGCGTTGGGACAGTGGAGGATCAATTCATTTCCTTCCAGGGCGACAACGGTCGTTTCATCGAACCAAGTCTTGATGGTGGTTTCTGATAAGTCCTCCCGAAGTCTGTCCAGGATCATGGCCCAGATGTCGGAAACAGATTGCATAGAGGCTCTCCCTTTCTTTTTTCTATCGGTCCCGCTGCTCTTTTTCTATACGGCGTGGTTTTTTGTTTTCCTGCCGGAGGGAAAAGTATATCTGGTGTATTATATCAAAAAATGGGAGGGATTGCAACAGACACTTATTCTAATATAAAGAAAATTTTTGCGGCGTGAGGATATATCGGATTATTTTACCGTTGGAGATGGTAAAAAGGCTGGAAAATGGAAGGTTTTCCGGTGTGCAGGCCGTTGATAGGAGCATCGGCCGTATAGAGGCCGTGCGGCGGAAAAGGTCATTCGTTCTTATTCCATTATAAAATGTCATTATGATACGCCGAAAAACCAGTTGCTGCGCTCTCTTGCTGGAAAAGCCGGAATTTTTTGTTGACATCCCCCGTTCTTTTATGTATAATAATTGGTGCTTGTCACTCTGACAGGCGAAATCATGTCAACTGCGGGGGGAATCACAAGTTTCTCCGCCGTCGAGTAGAAGGGCCCGGCCCTTCAGCAAAAAAACTTAGGAGGTGTATGCAAAATGTTCCGTACCTATCAGCCCAAAAAGCGTCAGCGCTCCAAAGAGCACGGCTTCCGTAAGCGGATGAGGACCGCCAACGGCCGTAAGGTGCTCGCCCGCCGCCGCGCTAAGGGCCGCAACCGCCTGACCCATTGAGGTGCGCCGTTGGGCCGCGGGGCGCGGCCATAGGCCACGGCGGAGTTTGCTGCATCGCGAATAGGATAGATCAGAGAAGGACGGTCGTTTGAACGCGAGGCGTTCAGATGGCCGTCCTTACGGGTGATACGCCGATGAAAAAAACCGTTACCATCAAAGAAAACCGTACCTTCCGCAGGATGTACAGCAAGGGAAAGTCTGTGGTGACCCCTTATCTGGTGTTCTACTGCCGCCCTAATGGCCGGGGCCATAACCGGCTGGGCGTTACCGTCAGCACCAAGCTGGGCTGCGCCGTGGTGCGCAACCGGGCCAGAAGACGGCTCCGGGAGGTCTACCGGCTGGCGCAGCCGGATATGAAGCAGGGGTACGATATCATCCTGGTGGCCCGGGGACGGGCTGTCGGAGGCCCCTATCAGAAGCTTACCGCCGCTTTCTATAAGGCGGGCGGGCAGCTGGGGCTGATGAAGGAGGACAAGCGGTGATGCGGCGGTTCCTGCTGGGCGCGATCCGGTTCTATCAGCGAAATATCTCGCCGGGGCTCCCGCCCCGGTGCCGCTTTATCCCTACCTGTTCCCAGTATGCCGCGGAGGCCATCGCCAAGTATGGCGCGGCAAAAGGGGGCTGGCTGGCTTTGAAGCGGTTTTTGCGGTGCCATCCCTTTTACAAGGGAGATCTTTACGACCCTGTTCCCTGAAGGAAAATGAAAATGGGCTGCCGGCGGCGGCCCCTACATGGAGGAAATACCGTCAATGGGCAAAATCATTACCTTACCTTTTGCCGCGCTGCTGCGCCTGATGTACTCCATCACTGAATCCTACGGCCTGTCCATCATCCTGTTCAGTCTGGTGGTCACGCTGGTGATGCTTCCCTTCCAGATGAAGTCCAAGCGCAGCATGATCCGCATGGGCCGCTTGTCCGGCAAGCAGGCGGAATTGCAGAAGCAGTACGCGAAAAACCAGCAGAAATACCAGGAGGAGCTTGCCAAGCTCTACCAGGAGGAGGGCATCAACCCCATGGGTGGCTGCCTGTGGTCCTTCCTTCCCATGTTCGTGCTGATTCCCCTGTATTCCATCATCCGCCAGCCCATCATCTATTTTATGGGGCTCAGTGAAACTGCGTGCAGCCTTCTGCGGGAAACTGCGGCGGGAATGGGTTATGTGGCAGATACCATGGGCAACGGCGCTTTCGGTGCTTACGAGCAGGTCCACCTGGTGGATTTCGTTTCTCAGCGCTGGAACGACTTCAACTGGCAGGGGATCGAGGGCTGCGCGAACCTGTTCAAGGTCAATTATAATTTTCTGGGGATCAACCTCAGCGGTATGCCAAGCGCCGCGTTTTCCAACTTCTCGATGGAGTGGAGCGTAATCGGTCTGATTTTGATTCCGATTATGGCAACTCTGGTCCAGCTCGTATCTTCTTTTGTGATCGCAAAGAGCAACGGACAGTCTGCCGAGCAGCAGAAGCAAATGCGCATGATGAACATTATTCTTCCCCTGACCAGTCTGTGGTTCTGCTCCTCCATGCCCGGCGGATTGGGTGTTTACTGGATTGCTAACAGCCTGTGGATGATGATCCGTGAATCCATTTTGGGCAAATTCTATACCAAGAAGCTCAATGAGGAGGAGGACGAGCGGGAGGCCAAACGGGAGGCCGCGCGTAAGCTGCGTATGGAGGAGGCCAAGAAAAAGGCCGCCGAGCAGCGGGAGCTGGAGCCGAAAAAGCCCAAGAAGCAGCCGCAGAAATCCCCGGAGAAGAAAGTCAGCACCAACGAGGCCGGCCGGATCGGCGAACGTCCCTACGCCAGGGGGCGCAGCTACCGGGAGGACCGATATGATGAGAAGGAGTAAAGACTCTTTATGACAACGAAATTTATTGACGTTATTGGAAAGACAGAGGACGAGGCTGTCGCCAGCGCGCTGGCCCAGCTGGGTTTGGACCGGGACGAGGTATCCGTGGAGATCCTGGAGCGGGCCAAGAAGGGGTTCCTGGGCATCGGCGCAAGCCCCGCCAAAGTGCGGGTGACCTATGAGG